>DASQXF010000590.1:0-5158 GCA_035639895.1 Xanthobacteraceae bacterium | reverse complement strand
GACTTTTGACCTCCGCCGCTATGCGCGAGCGGGCTTGACGCAGGCGCTGCGCTGTTCTTCGCGGTGCCTTGCGGGCGCTTCTGCGGGCTACCCCGCGAGATGTCTTGCGAGCCATAGTTCCGGTATAATGAGCCCCATGGCACCCGACAACGACCTCATCCCTGAACCCACGATCTTTTCGGCAGTTCTCACGCCGCATCGCTCGCTGAGTCGCAAGGGATTTTTGGTACTGATGTTGGTGGCCGGAGGGGTCAGCCTGACGACCGGGATGACGTTTCTCCTCGCCGGCGCGTGGCCGGTGTTTGGTTTTTGCGGACTCGACGTTCTGCTCCTCTATTGCGCATTTCAGATCAGCTACCGCCGCGCGAAAGCTTACGAGCAGGTTACCGTCACTTCCTCGGAACTCACGGTGCGTCAGGTGAGTGACCGCGGCCGGGTCAGCGAATGGACGCTCAATCCGCTCTGGGTTAGGCTCGATCGAGTCGTGCACGCCGAATTCGGCATTGAACGATTGTTCCTCGTCTCGCGAGGTCAGCGGCTGGCAATTGCACGTTTCCTGGGCCCGCGGGAGAAAGAAAGCTTTGCGCTTGCCCTCTCGGCGGCACTCGGCGAGGCCAAGCGAGGGCCTACCCGAACGGTCTTTGACTAGGTACCTGCAGAAATCGGGTGGGCGAACCGTCGGGCTCCGTTTTAGAGAGAGAGCAGACGATGGAGACTGTCATGCTCTCGCCCGATCGGATTGACGATCGCGACCCGCTCAGCCGCGCCGCCGCCGACTACGCCGTCGTGCGCCGCGCCATCACGTTCGTTTCCGAGCACTGGCGCGCGCAACCAGAGATCGATGCGATTGCGGCGGCGGCCGGAGTAAGCGCGAGCGAGTTGCATCACCTGTTCCGCCGCTGGGCCGCAATCACCCCCAAGGCTTTCCTGCAGGCGCTCACGCTCGAACACGCGCGCCAGCTGTTGCGAGACTCCGCGAGCGTGCTCGACGCCGCGTTCGAGGTCGGCCTGTCCGGGCCGGGCCGGCTGCACGACCTCTTCGTCACGCACCAAGCAATGTCGCCCGGCGAATGGAAATCGGGCGGCGCCGGGCTCACCATGTCCTACGGCTTTCATCCATGCCCGTTCGGCACAGCGCTCGTGATGACGACTCAACGCGGCCTAGCCGGCCTCGCGTTTGCCGACGCCGGGGAGGAGCAGGCCGTACTTGCCGATATGAAAAGCCGCTGGCCGATGGCGGATATGAGCGAGAATCACACGCACACCGCGCTCGTCGCGCGCCGAATCTTCGATGCCGCCCTGTGGCGACCCGATCGGCCGCTGCGGGTGGTGCTCATCGGCACCGATTTCGAGGTGCGCGTGTGGGAAACGCTGCTCAAAATTCCGATGGGCCGAGCGACGAGCTACTCAGATATCGCTACCAAGATCGGCGCAACCAAAGCAGCGCGCGCAGTGGGCGCCGCAGTCGGCAAGAATCCGCTCTCATTCGTGGTGCCATGCCATCGCGTGCTGGGCAAGCGTGGCGAGCTTACCGGCTATTACTGGGGCCTCACGCGCAAACGGGCGATGCTGGGCTGGGAGGCGGCAAGAACGGCAAGCTGAGGGCCGGCAACGCAGCGGTGCGTGGGTAGCCAGGCGGCGTTCACATGCCTTCGCTATCGTAACGCTCGCGCCACCTTCAACGCTGGCGTCGCCACGTGCGCAAAGTCTCCCCTGCGATAAGCCGCAAGCGTCTCCGCGTTCTGCTGATCCATGAAGTCGGCGAGCTTGGCATAGGTCACGCAGCGCACTTCCGGCAAGCCGCAGACCGCGCGCGCAAATGACTTGAGTGCCTCGTTGTAGGCGCCGCCTGCGTAGTTCATGAAATGGTGTCCGATATGGAGCGGCGCTCGGTTTCCGGCATAATTGCTCTTGAAATAATGGAGATAGGTTTGCAGCGTTTGCTCGCGCGCCATCTCGTAACGACGCGGATCGTGGACGGCACGCGACTGGGCCACGAAGAAATTGTAATCCATCGACAACGTGCCCCTGCCCGAGCCTTGGATTCTCAGCATGGCCAAATTGAACCGCCACAATCCGTCGATCTTTTCCGGCCAGGCGTCCGCATGACTCACATCGCTGGTGTCATAACGGAACCCGAACGCCCTGAGCGCGCGGTACAGCCCCGCACCCTTGGCGAGATAGGGGGCGCGGAAGCCGATCACGTCGCTGACGGCAAGCGCCAATTTCGAGCCGGCGAGCCCATTGTTCGGCTCAACGTTCTTTAGGATCTCCCCGAAGGCGCGAAATTCTTTCTCCCAATCGCCGACGGACCACGCTGCCCCATTGAAATGCCCGACCGCGTGCGAGGCGATCTCATGGCGGTCCTGGTAAAGCGCGTTCACGTATTCGACGCGTTTGCGGACCTGCTCGCTCGTGCCGCCGAAGTTGATGCGGGAGTAGCCCCGGCGCTGGTGGGGGCCTTCATAGATGTTTCGACTGGCGTCGGCGATGAAATTGCTGCCGCTGACGAAAAAGGTAAAGTGAACGCGGTCGCCGTCCTTGTTCAGCTCGGCAGCAAAGTCGGTAAGCTCCTGCCAGCGCTCGAGCTCGGTGCAATTGTCGAAGGCCATGACGATGAATTGAGGTGGCCGATCAACGCTGCCTTGCGCCGGCGCAAGAACGCCAAGGGTCACGAGCGTCGCCAATACGGCGACAGTCCTTCTAGCGGTCAATTCAGCCCCCCGACCGAATCCGACAGCGATGCGATGCCAGTATGTCTGATTCTGGGGTCGAACTGATCGTTGCCGACACGATCAATTGCGGCGCGGAACGAAAATTGCGCTGGTGTGACACAAACAGCACGGCGTCACTCGCCATGAGCGCGCGCAAGCACGACCGCCGCGCTGGTTGACGATGGCGCGACAATCCCACACAACGACCCGAGGTACCGTTCTCGACGGCGGCCGTAATATCAGCAGCGCCGGCGAGGCGCAGAGGACGTCACGAGATGCAGAAGCGTCGTCCGGTCATGCTGGTCGTACTTGACGGATGGGGCTGGCGCGAGGAGGCCGCTGATAACGCCGTTCGACAAGCCCGCACTCCCACTTTCGACCGTCTGTGGGCGAGCTGTCCCCACGCCTTCCTGCGGACTTCGGGCACCGAGGTCGGCCTGCCGGAGGGCCAGATGGGCAATTCCGAGGTCGGGCATCTCAACATCGGCGCCGGTCGCCTCGTGGTCCAGGACTTGCCTCGCATCGATGTCGCGATCGCCAGCGGCGAGGTCGAAAGAGCCCCCGCCCTCACGCGCCTGATCGAGAGCTTGCGGCAAGGCGGCGGTACTTGCCATCTCATGGGCTTGGCATCTCCGGGAGGAGTGCATTCACATCAGGATCATGCTGCGGCGCTCGCCGGAATTCTCGGCAAAGCCTCCGTTCCGGCGGTGGTACATGCTTTTACCGACGGTCGCGATACGCCGCCACGCTCGGCAAGAGACGACATTGCGCGCCTGGTCGCGGCGCTGCCGCGGTCCATTCCGATCGCGACGGTGAGCGGGCGTTACTATGCTATGGATCGCGACAGGCGTTGGGACCGCGTGGCAAAGGCCTATGATGCCGTGGTTGCTGCCGAGGGCCCCCGCTTCGCCAGCGCTTCCGCCGTCATCGCGGACGCCTATGCCCACGACACCAGTGACGAATTCGTCGTGCCGGCGGTGGTCGGTGAATATTCCGGCATGCGGGACGGCGACGGCGTACTCTGTTTCAATTTCCGCGCGGATCGCGTGCGCGAGATCCTTTCCGCCTTGCTCGATCCCACCTTCTCCGGCTTTGCCCGCCGGCGCCGCATCCGCGTCGCCGCCGCCGCCGGCATGACGCAGTATAGCGAGCAGCTGGATGCGCTGATGGGAACGATCTTCCCACCGCGGACCCTCGCGAACGTGCTTGGCCAGGTCGTTGCCGAGGCAGACCGCACACAGTTGCGAATGGCCGAGACGGAGAAGTACCCGCACGTCACCTATTTTCTCAACGGCGGTGAGGAAGAACCTTATCGCGGCGAGGACCGCATCATGGTTCCTTCGCCGAAAGTTGCGACCTACGATCTCAAGCCCGAGATGTCGGCGCCGGAATTGACGGACAAGGCCGTGGAGGCGATCGGCTCCGGCCGCTACGACCTGATCGTATTGAACTATGCCAATCCGGACATGGTCGGACACACGGGCAGCTTGGCGGCCGCCGTCAAGGCGGTCGAGACGGTCGATGGCGGCCTCGGCCGCATTGCAGAAGCGATCGCAAAAGCCGGCGGCGCGTTGCTCGTCACCGCCGACCATGGCAACTGCGAGACGATGCGCGATCCCGAGACCGGCGGCCCGCATACGGCTCACACCACCAATCCGGTTCCGCTGCTGCTGCTGGGCGGCGGCAATGTCTCGTTGGTGGAGGGGCGGCTCGCGGATGTCGCGCCCACTCTGCTCGAACTGATGGGCTTGCCCCAGCCGACCGAAATGACCGGTCGATCTCTTCTGCGGCAGGTTCGCGCGAGCGATCAGACGTTGCTCAGGCCCAGCACGTCAGCCATCGAATAAAGCCCGGGTTTGCGTCCGCGCCCCCACAGCGCGGCGCGCAATGCGCCACGCGCGAAAATCATCCGATCCTCGGCCCTGTGCACGAGTTCGATCCGTTCGGCCGGCCCGGCGAAGATCACGGTGTGATCGCCCACCACCGAGCCGCCGCGCAGCGACGCAAAGCCAATGTCGCCGGCGCAGCGTGCGCCGGTCGTGCCGTCGCGGCCGCGTATCGAGCGTTGATCAAGGTCAACGCCGCGGCCCTGCGCAGCCGCGCGGCCAAGCATCAGAGCCGTGCCTGAAGGCGCATCCACCTTCTTATTGTGGTGCATTTCGAGAATCTCGATGTCGAAATCCTCGTCAAGAGTCTTTGCTACTCGATTGACCAGCGCCGCTAGCAGGTTGACGCCCATGCTCATGTTGCCGGATTTCACGATCACGGCGCGCTTTGCCGCCGCTGCGATCAGGGCTTCATTCTCGCCCGTGAGGCCGGTCGTACCGATGACGTGGACGCAGCCCTTGCGTGCGGCATGTTCGGCGAACGCAATGGTCGCGGCGGGAACGGTGAAGTCGAGGAGCCCATCCGCATGGGCGAACAACGGCTCGACGTCGGTTTGA
>DASQXF010000589.1:0-3428 GCA_035639895.1 Xanthobacteraceae bacterium | reverse complement strand
CGCAAGACTGCGTATCGGCTCACATGCGATAGCCTTGGGAACTGAGGGGATGTCCGCATTGTCGAAAAGCGATCGGAACTCGGAGCGCACGTGCGACCCGGCACAGTCTCCCGACGCTCCGCCGGGATTGCCAGCGGACTTGACGCGTGCGCTGGGCTGGCTTCGCAGCAACTTGTCCGAGCCGGTCCAACTCGATCTGCTCGCTCAAATCGCTGGGGTGCGCCCGCGAACGCTCGAGGCGCACTTCAAGATGTTCCTGGGCACGACACCGCTCGGTTGGGTGCGGCGGATGCGACTCGCGCGCGCCCGCCAGGAGTTGCTGCACGCGCGTTCGCCGACCAGCGTGACAGATGTCGCACTTGCAAACGGCTTCAGCCAGCTGGGTCGGTTCGCGGGGCAGTACCGAAGGCTGTTCGGGGAGCTCCCGTCAGCGACGCTTCAGCGAAGCACAAATTTGTCGACAAGCGGCTGCGATCCGGACCTCGATGAGGCGACGCGTTTGACGCTCACCGCCTTGCCGCTTGCTTTCGGCCTCGCCGCGAAAACTTGTAACGCGGCCCTCGAGGAGCTCGGGCGTCCGCAAGAACTGGCTCCGAGCTACGGACTGCCGAAGGCGGTCGCCGCCTGGTGCTGGGGGCAGCGCGCGGCGCACGGCTTCGGCTCGACTCCGGAAGTCGACCGCCAGCGGGCCAACAGTCTCGCCGAGGAGGCGGCTGTTCTCGGCGCCCAGGACGCCTTGACGTTGACGCTGAGCAGCGGCGCGCTCGTTTTGGTGCATCGGCTCGCAGATGCCGACCGCCGCCTCGAGCGAGCGTTGGCGCTCGATCCGTGGCTGGCCTACGGATGGATCCGCCGCGGATGGATGTCGGCTTATTTCGGGGACAGCGACGGGGCGATCCGCGAGTTGCGCACCGCGCTGCATCTCATGCCGTTCGAACCGCTGCGGCACATTAGCTTCATCGGGATGGGGTGTGCGCACTTCGCCGCCGAGCGCTACGACCGGGCCGCGCTCTGGGTCAAGAGCGAGGTGTCGGGATGCCCGGGAGCCTATTGGGCCGAGCGGGTCGCCGTGGCGGCAGCCGGACTTTTGGGAGCGCGCGCCGAAGCGCGCCGCATGGGCCGCAGATTGATGCGAAAAGAGCCCGACCTCACGAGCTTCAAGGCGAGGCAGGCCTGGCCCTTCACCACGGCCTTCATGTCTCGCCTCGCGGACGGTCTGGAAATCGCCGGAGTGCCCCGCGCCTGAGCTGTTGGATCGGCGACTGAGTTAATCCCCGGATTTCGCTTCGCTCATCCGCGCGACGAAGCTTGGGTTCGTTTGGCAAAAATGCATCCGACAACCGTCGTCCCGGCCGACGCCTGCGCAAGCGGGCGGAGAGCCGGGACCCATGAACCCCGGCCCGTGATCTTGGGTCCCGGCTTTCGCGGGGACGACCGAAGAGAGATAACCGGGTGACAAAGCTCATGCGCTAGGGGCACTGCGCTCCGGTGTCGATCCACGCCTGGATCAATTCACCGAGCAGCGCTTGCGAGCCCGGCGCGGGATCGCGTCCCTCGCCCGGCTGCCAGCCCCATGCCACCAGATCGTCGTGCGCCACGTGCTCGTGCAACAGCGTAAGGTTGCGGCCGCCATTGCGGTCGGGATCCTTGATCTGCCGGCAAATCTCGCCGACCGACTTTCCTTCCCACGCCATCTCGACCGGCGCCGCCATCCAGCGTGGATGCCCCGGAATGCTGCGATACGATGCACCCTCGTGCAGCGTGAAGTTGCGGTCGGTGTGACAAGTTACGCAGGGAGTTTGTCGAGTGGCCACCGGCTGATGCGGATGATGGTCGTCGCCCTGCAAGACGCGGTCGGTCGCGGGATGACAGTTCATGCAGCGCGGATGCGTGAGCACCTTGGCCGCCTCGGCGAAAATGGCGCGCGACCGCTCGGCAGGATCGCGAATACCCGAGAACGTGGACGGCGGCTGCAAGGTGTTGGAAGGTTGTGCCGAGCCGGCAACCGATCCGGCGACGGCGATGCAATATAGCAATGCAATGACTGATCGCGCTCGCATGCGTCCCATGCCTCCGACCGCGAGGACAACTGTTCAGAGCGGCAAAAGTTCACATGTTCGGGATGCATGCAATCGACAAGCCTGACGGCTTGCGGTTGCATTGGCGCAGTGGAATCGATTTGTTTTTGCCCTCGACTGAGTTATGTTTTTGCCGTTGGGTCTGCCTTCAATTCCTCGAAATTGCGAAGCCAGCCATGGCACGGTGGGCAGCGTTCCTTTCGAGCCGGCATCCGCTGCGTTGGCGAATACCGGCCGCGCTGATCGTTCTCCTCGCGGTCGGCGGTTGTGCCGGCGGCGTTTTGGATCCGCAGGGGCCGATCGGCGCGGCGAACGCAAAGATCCTGCTCAATGCGCTCGGCATCATGCTGGTGATCGTGGTGCCCACGATCATCGCGATCCTGGCTTTCGGCTGGTGGTTTCGCGCCTCCAATACGCGGGCGCGCTACCAGCCCGACTTCGTGTATTCCGGCGCTCTCGAGATGCTCGTCTGGGGCATTCCCATCCTGGTCATCCTGTTTCTCGGCGGCGTGATCTGGATCGGATCGCACGATCTCGATCCCTTCAAACCGATCAGCTCGCCCGAGAAACCGGTCGAGGTGCAGGTCGTCTCGCTCGATTGGAAATGGCTGTTCATCTACCCCGATGAGGGCGTTGCCAGCGTCAATGAGCTCGTCGTTCCCGCCGGAGTGCCGGTGCACTTTTCGCTCACCTCCGCCTCGGTCATGAACATGTTCTTCGTGCCGCAGCTCGGCACGATGATCGCCACCATGAACGGAATGGTCACGCAGCTGCATCTCGCCGCCGACAAGCCCGGCGAGTTTTATGGCCAATCCGCGCAATACAGCGGCGGCGGGTTTTCCGACATGAATTTCGTGGTGCGTGCCGTGCCCCGGGATGCGTTCGCGCAATGGGTCGCAACGGCGCGCCAGAGCGGGCAGGCGCTCGACCGCACGAGCTACGCGGCGCTTTCGCAGCAAAGCAAAGCCGTGCGCCCGTTCACTTACGGGACGATCGATCCGACGCTGTTCAATGCGGTCGCGACCCAGCAGCTTGCGCCCGGTCCGGGCCCGAGCGCCGGGCGCGGAGGCGCGGGGGTTCATCCGCGGGCGGGGGACTGAGATGTTCGGCAAACTGACCTGGGACGCAATCCCGTGGGACCAACCGATCCCGCTCGTGGCCGGGTCGGTCGTGGTGCTCGTCGTCCTCGCCATTCTCGTTTGGGTCGTGGTCAAGGGCTATCTGCCCTACCTCTGGGACGAGTGGATCACCAGCGTCGATCACAAGCGTATCGGCGTGATGTACTGCCTGCTCGGCGTGGTCATGCTGCTGCGCGGGTTCATCGATGCCATCATGATGCGCTCGCAGCAG
>DASQXF010000588.1:0-3134 GCA_035639895.1 Xanthobacteraceae bacterium | reverse complement strand
CCGCCTCACCGATGATCTGTCAACACAACAGTTGATGGGACCGATGCTGCCGATCGTCAATCCCATCCTATGGGAGATCGGGCACGTCGGTTGGTTCCATGAATACTGGACGCTGCGTCATGCGCACGGGCAAGCGCCGATGCTCGCGCATGCCGACGATTTATGGAATTCGAGCACGGTCGCGCATGCGACGCGATGGAATCTGGACTTGCCCGGTCGCGACGGCGTGTTCGGATACATGGCTGACGTGCTGTCCCGACAGACCGACCGCTTAGCCGGCGGGGTCGCTCTTCCCGCCAGCTATTTTTATGAGCTGTCGATCCGGCACGAAGACATGCACGTCGAGGCGCTGGCTTATACACGACAGACGCACGGATACGCGCGGCCGCAAGCTCTGGGAGATCCGGCGACCCACCGCGAGGGCGCATGGGAAGGCGACGTCGATGTGCCCGGCGGACGCTGGCAACTCGGCTCGACGCCCGCTGACGGCTTCGTGTTCGACAACGAGAAATGGGCGCACACGGTCGAGATCAAGCCGTTCCGCATTGCCAAAGCTCCTGTGACCAACGCCGAGTTCGCCGCTTTCGTGGAGGAGCGCGGTTATCGCCGGCGTGAATTCTGGAGCGCGGCGGGCTGGGAGTGGTGCGAGCGCGCGCGGGCCCAGCAGCCGGTCTACTGGCTCAACAACGAGGGCAGCGGCTGGACGTGGCGCAGCCACGACCGAGTCGAAGCGCTGCCACCGCACGCGCCGGTGACCTTCGTCAACTGGTACGAGGCGCAAGCCTACTGCAACTGGGCCAAGCGGCGGCTGCCGACCGAGGCCGAATGGGAGGCTGCGGCGGTCGGGCAAGCCAGCGCGGATGGCACTCGCTTGGCCGCCAGCAAACGCCGCTGGCCCTGGGGTGAGCCGGCGCCGAGCCGCGAGCGCGCCAACCTCGGCTTCGCCTTCGACGGTCCGCTCGATGTTGCTGCGTTGCCCGCGGGCGACAGCGCCTTCGGCTGCCGGCAGATGATCGGGAATGTGTGGGAATGGACAGCCTCGGATTTCGTAGCGTTTCCCGGCTTCGCCGCGGATCCTTACGAGGATTATTCGCAGCCTTGGTTCAACACGCGCAAGGTGCTACGCGGCGGAAGCTTCGCCACCAGCGCACGGCTCGCGCGTCCGCTCTTCCGCAACTTCTTCACGCCCGAACGCAACGACGTGATTGTCGGCTTCCGCACCTGCGCGCTGTGACGGGCGCGCGCGCCTCTTCGCCGCAAGCTCAACCTCACAATACTTGAGCGGGATTTGAGCTAGCGGGCCGTTTCTCTCGGCAGCAAGGAGGTCGTGAAGACGCGGGCCGTTGTGGCCGATCCGTTCTGCTCCCCGACCAAAGCGCCGGGACCCGCCGACCAAGCTTGCCCGGCTTGATACGGCTTGATCTCCGGTCCGACCTTGTAGGTCACCTCTCCGGCGAGGACGAGGTTTGCAGTGAAACCGGCTAATGCGCCTTCCGTGCGCGAGCCGGGATCGAGATCGAGCACCCGCTGCACGATCTGCGTTTCGACAGGCAAGACAGCAAGACGAAAGCTCACCGCATAGACGATCGTCGGCTCGAACGAGGATTCCTGCACCGCCGTGGTTTGTTGCGCGCCTCGCGGCAATAGAAAATTGGTGAGCAGGCGAGCCTTGCCCGCTCCGCTATTGCCTGCGGCGTGAACTTGGCCGGAACTGTCGGTCCAGGCCTGTCCCGCCCGATACGTGTGCTCCATGCCGGCGTGTCGCAGGGTGATCTCACCTTCGAGCACGAGATTGATCGCCTGGCCGCCGTGCGTGTGCCACGAGGTCCACGCGCCGGGAGGGAAATCCACCACGAGCTGCACCAGTTCCGCTTGCTGGGGAGCATTGGTTACATCGAACCGCGCCTCGGCGACGATCTTGCGCTCAGCGCCGCTAGCGGGACCGTTCTCGCCGAGGATGGGGACAGCCAGGTTCACGGCCGTCGCGATCGCGATGATGGCATACCGCCCGGTCGTGCAGCTACTCGGCATGCGGCACCCGCTTAACGGGCCGTCACGATCGTGGTGCAGGCGCTTTCGAGCTTGGGAAGTTCGCGGCTCTTCGCCATCTGCACCTTGAGCTTGCGCTCGCCCCCGCGCACGACGGGACAGTAGGGGTCCGGCGCATCGGCGGCGTCGAGAAGCCGCCGGCGACCGGCGCAGCCGCCGCCGCAGCTCGCGACATAGCTGCAGCCACGGCATCCCGAGGGCACGCCGCGCGCCTCGGCAAACGCATCGATCGCGGTGATGTCCGCGCCGCGCTCGAGCAAGAGGTCGAGCGGTGCACCGCCTCCGGGCCAGTAGACGCATGGTTGTACTGTCGCGCGCGGCGTGACCCGTACCGTGGCCACGCCGCAGCCACCGCGCCGTGGGGGCAATCCCGCCATGGCACGCACCAGCGGCTCGCCGATGGCGATCGCGTCGGTGCGGTCAAACAATGCCTCAAAGCCGCGCCAATATTCGTCGTAAGTGAGCGCGAAGGTATCGGAACGGACGGATTGATAGACGTTGATGCGCAACGGCGCGTCGTAGGCCTTGGCGATCTGCGCAATCTCGGCAAGGCGATCGAAATTCGACCGCATCATGACCGCAATGAACGTCACCGACACGCCCAGGCATCGGCAGCGTGCGGCCTGTTGATGGATGAGACGCCAGTTTCCTGCGCCGCGCTGCTGGTCCTGCTCCGCCTCGGTCGGATAGTCGAGCGAGAACTCGATATCGTGAAACGCGGTCACGTCCGGGTCGGCCAGCGCCCCGATCGAATAGCCGTTCGACGTAATCGTCAGCTTGATCGGTTCGGAGCGCAAATAGTCCAACAGCGCGCGAAACTCCGGATGCATGCCATTCTCGCCGGTGCCGAGATTGACCGAACGTACCGGCAAGCTCCGCATCACCGAGCGGACCTGCTCGAGTGATAAGCGATCGACCCGCGTCGGGTCGCGATAGCAGAACGCGCACGCCAGATTGCATTCGTTGGTGAGCCCGAGGCCGAGTGCAAAGCTGCGCTCCACCACCGTCTCGGCCGAGCTGTCGCGCGATTGTGATGCAGACATGACCATGGCGGTTACGTCCTTCATGCTAGACGCTGATCAAAG
>DASQXF010000587.1:0-2281 GCA_035639895.1 Xanthobacteraceae bacterium | reverse complement strand
TGAACCCTCGTCGCTTCATGGTAGCCCCTCCGTCACGTCCAGAAATGTCTGCACCAAAGCCGTATGCACCACGCCATACGGCAAACAACGTGCCATTGCGGTTTCGCTTGCACCCTTCAGGCAGCACCGCCGGTGCAAAGTTACCAAACAGCCGCGTTCGACAGCAATCCTTGCGACCTCTGGCCGCAAGACGATCGAACCCGACGCATAGCTCCGATCAGCCCACTCACTATCTCTCATTAAACGGAAGCGCCTCACCCGGCGGAGGCGACATGCGAAAGACGTTGAGGATCATCGAAATCAGCGAGTAATAGCCGAGGATTCCCACCAACTCGACGGTCGCGGCGTCACCGAGAAGCGCGTGCACGCGCGCGAAAGTCTTATCGCTGACGCGGCAGGTCTTATAGAGCTCCTGGACGAAATCGTAGATCGCGCGCTCGTCCTTCGGAGCGGCCTTGGGGATGCGTCCTTTGTGCAAGTCGCGGATCGTCTCGGCCTTGACGCCCGCGCGCTCGGCTTGCGGCACATGGGCGAACCATTCGTATTGCGCGCGCCACAGCCTTGCCGTCACCAGGATCGCGAATTCGGAAAGCCGCGGCGGCACGCCAGTCTTGAATCGGCAATAGCCGCCGAGTTGCTGGGCGAGCTCGCCAAAGGCGGGAGCATGCAGGAACACCGCGAAAGGGCCGCGGATGGTGGTGCTGCTGCCGCGCGGGCCGGAGCGGATCGAATTGAGCAGCGCGCGCTGGGGAGGGGTGAGGCTGTCTTCCTCGAGAATGGGAACGCGGGGCGGCGGCATCTTCTTGGCAGGCTTCTTCGCAGGCATCGGCTTTCCTTTTCGGGTTGGGCTGGTGCTGTGCTGGGGCGCAAGTCTGCGGCCGTTACTTGAACAGCAGCGACTTGATAATGATGGGAACCACGTTGGTCACCTCGATGACGCTGCCAATGTCGACGTAGTCGAATTCCTTGAGTTGCACGGCGTCGATCGCGATCACGTCGGCCTCAGGCGCGATCTCGTGCAGAATGATGCGGCCGAGGCTCTTGCCGACGTCGCCGTCGATCAGCAGCACCAGCGGCATGTTCTCCTGCAGCGTCCGCGGCAGCGCGGCACAAATGCCGCTTGCCGCCGCATGCAGGCGCGCGTGGGAGGGATCGCCGCGCCACGGAAACGAGAGCGCGACCGGGCTTTCTCCTTCCTCGAAGTCGACACGCGCCAGCGCGCTGCGCACGGCGGCGGCGATGGCGTCGGCAGCGATCCCGCCGTCCAGATCGAAATTGCATGTCAGGACC
Organism: Xanthobacteraceae bacterium; assembly: GCA_035639895.1. GTDB lineage: Bacteria > Pseudomonadota > Alphaproteobacteria > Rhizobiales > Xanthobacteraceae > VAZQ01. The sequence goes on along the minus strand of DASQXF010000587.1, from coordinate 991 downwards.
GGCAGGTTCTGCAGCGGCAACTTGTCGGGATCGGCGATCAGGATGGTATTGCCGCTGATCTGAACCGAGAATTGCGCGGCGCCGATGACGGTCGCGCGGATGCCCTGGCCCGGATCCCAGACCGGGGGCAGGTCGCGCCGATGCGCCAGCGCCTGCCGCAATTCCTCCGCCAAATCGAAGCCCAGATCACCGAAGCGCCGTGTCTCCCGCTTGTACAGATATTCCGACACGCCGCCGGAAAAGGTGATCGCGTCGATGCTCCTGTTGGCAAACTCGGCCGGCCAGGGCTCGGTCACGAGCAGCGAGCGGGCAAGCTCGCCGCCTTGGCGCAGATCGATGAGACCCATGATCAGGCGTGCCATCCGCGCGGCGATCCGCCGTCGATCCGCCGGCGCAAGGGGCCTGCCGAGCCCAAGCTCGATGCCGCTGGCCTCGGCAAGCTTCTCAGCCGGCGGCTCGATGCGCACGAGCGTGCCGCCGCTCTCGTCAACGATGAGGCGGCCGCCCGCGGCGATGGCGCAAGTCGCAAGAATGCGCCCTTCTGCGACGAGAGCGAATTTTGTCGTGCCGCCCCCGATGTCCACGTTGAGAAGCGTCGCGTTGTGGCCGCGCGAGAGCGCGACGGCGCCCGAGCCGTGCGCTGCCATCTGGCATTCCATGTGATGTCCGGCCGAGGCACAGACGAACTTGCCGGCCTCCTCCGAAAAGAGCTCGGCGATGGCGCGTGCGTTGCGCCGCTTGAGCGCCTCGCCGGTCAAGATGACGGCGCCGCTATCCACCGTCGCGCGCTCGATGCCGGCATAGGCGTAGCAGCCGCCCACGAAGCCGGCGAGCTCGTCGACATCGATGGTGTAGTCGCTCCGATAGGGCGTCAGCAGAATCGGCGATTGCCAGAGGATTTTCCGCTCGACCACGACGAAACGGCTCGACAGCGCGGTCGAAAGCCGCTGCAGATGCACGCGTGCGAACATCAGATGCGAGGTCGACGAGC
>DASQXF010000586.1:0-7577 GCA_035639895.1 Xanthobacteraceae bacterium | reverse complement strand
CGCTGGTGCTTGTCGCTCGCGCGCGCACGCTTACGGCCGAGGCGGAAGAAACGCTGAGCAGCCTGCGATCCGATGGCGCGGTTGTGATCGTGGTCAGCGCCGATGTCGGAACCCGCGCAGGCGTCCGTGCGGCGCTCGCCGCCGTCGAGCGCGCCGGCAAGCCGCTGCGAGGAATCGTGCACGCCGCCGGCACGATCGACGACGCGCTCATCGAGAAACTGGCCCCCGATCGCATTCGCCGCGTTTTCACCGGCAAGGTTCTCGGCGCCTGGCATCTTCACGAGCTGACCCGTTCGGCGCGGCTCGATTTTTTCGTCGTCTATTCCTCGGTCGCCGCGACACTCGGCTCTCCCGGCCAGGCCCATTACGCCGCGGCAAACCGCATGCTCGATGCGATTGCCGCCTTCCGCCGATCACAGGGGCTGCCGGCGACTTCGATCGCATTCGGGCCGATCGGGGATAAGGGATATCTCGCACGTCGGCAGGATGTGGCGCGCTACGTCAGCAATGCCGGGATGCAAGTCCTGCCGGCGGCCGCCGCCCTCGCCGCCCTTGGCGGCGCGCTACGCCGTGCTCCGACGGACATGGCGTTTGCGGAGATCAATTGGTCGAAGCTTGCGCAGACCTTCGCGCTCGTCGCCTCCTCGCCGCGAACCTCTGGCCTCGCCCAGGTCTCGCTGAACGGCGCGGCTGGCTCCAACCAACGCGTGAGATCGGCCATCATCGCCGCGTCGGACCGGCAACGGCAGGACATCGTCGCGGATTATTTGCGGCGCAAAGTTGCGATGGTGCTCAAGGTCGAGCCGGCGTCGATCGAGCTCGAGCGCCCCCTGCAGGAGTTGGGGCTCGATTCGCTCACCGCGTTCGAGCTGAAGAATCGCATCGAGATCGAGCTGGGGGTCGCCCTTCCCGTCGGCAAATTCCTGCAACGGCCGACCATTGCCACCATCGCCCCCGCGATCGTCGAGGCGATCAATACCGACACCAGGACGGGCGCCATCGATCCCGTCGAGGTCGACGGTTCCGGAATGAACATGTCGATCGGCCAGGAAGCGCTGTGGTTCGTCAATCGTTTCGACCCCGCCAATCCGGCCTATGGGCTTGCGACCTGTCTCGCGTTCCGGCCGCATCTCAACGCCGACTATCTCGACCAGACCATGCAGAGTCTCGTTATGCGCCACGAGAATCTGCGGTTTGCCTTCCCGAGCGACGGCGTCGGACCCGTGCCGACGTTGTTGCCTGTAGAATTGTACAAGCTGCGGCGGCACGATGCGGCCGAGTTGACCGACGCCGAGTTTTCGGCTGCGCTGCATGCCGAGGCCAACAAGCCGTTCGACGTCGAGGAAGGGCCGCTGAGCCGCCTGCATCTGTTCCGCCGAAGCGACCACGACGTTGTCCTTCTGCAGTTCCATCACATCGTCGCCGACGCGGCTTCCATCGCCATCCTCCTGGATGAGGTGATCGAGGCCTACTATGCGCTGCAGGCACAACTGCCCTTGCCGGGCCGGCGACCGGCGCATTTCGAGCAATTCGTCGCGCGGCAGCGAGCCCTGGTTGCGGCGGGAAAGGGCGAGGAGCACCGGCGCTATTGGCGGCAACACCTCGAGGGCGCGCCGTCATCATTGCCGCTCGCCACCGACCACCCGCGACCCCTCAGCCCGCTCGGTCCGGGCGCGGCGCGCAACTTCGTCGTGAAGGGCCCGGTGGTCGAGGAGCTGAAGGGTCTGGCACGGGCGGAAGGAACGACGTTGTTCGCGGTGCTCCTGGCAGCGTTCAACGTGCTGCTGCATCGCCACAGCGGAGCGTCCGACATCGTCATCGGCACGCCGATGAGCGGGCGCACGCGACCGGAATTCGAGCGCATGGTCGGCTACCTCGTGAACGCCTTGCCGATCAGAACGCGTCTGCGCGGCGACGATTCGTTTCAGCAGCTGGTTGGCCAGATCGATGCCACCGTACGCACTTCGCTCGAGCACCAGGATTATCCCTTCCCGATGATCGTTCGCGACGTCGCTCCGCCGCGAGAGCCGGGTCGCTCCCCCATCTTCCAGATCATGTTTGGCATGGAGCGCTTCGACTCCGCCGATCCGCGCGGGCTGGTGGCGACGCTCTTGAACGTGGCGGGTCTCGCGATCCAATACCGCGAGTACACGGTCGAATCGGTTGCGATCACGCGCAATCGTGCGCCCTTCGACATGACGTTCACGATCGAGGAGTTCGACAATCAGATCTTCGGCGTGGTCGACTATCGCTGCGACCTCTGGGAGGATCGCACCATCGCGCGCCTGATCGACGACTACCAGGCGATCCTGCATCAGATCGTCGCCTCGCCATCGCGCAAGATCTCGGATTTCAGGCACGGGCGAAGCGAAGCGGAACTGATCGTCGGGCCCGCGCTCGCGGACCGCCCGGACGTGCTGACGTCTTTGTCCGCAGCCGCCGCCGCCCGACCTAACGCCGTCGCGGTCGCCGATGCCGCGGGCGATCTCAGCTATCGCGCTCTGGTCCGGCGGATCGAGCGCCTGGCGGGCGTCATGGCGGGGCAGGGGATCGGTCGCGGCGCGCGGGTGGGGATCTGCCTGCCGCGCACGCGCGATCTGCCGGTCGCCATGCTGGCGATTCTGCGGACGGCAGCCGCCTACATCCCGCTCGATCCGTCCTATCCCACACAACGCCTCGCAGCCATCATCGCGGATGCTGAACCGACCATTGTCATCGCGGATCCCCGCACGGCGCAGAACCTTCCCGGCGATACGCCGCTCTTGTTCATCGAACCGTCCGACGTCGCGCCGGAGGCTTTCGCCCCCGCCGAAGCAGACGACCTCGCCTACATCATCCATACATCGGGCTCCACGGGCCGGCCGCTCGGCGTTGAAATTGAGCGCGGTGCGCTCGCGAATTTCCTGGCCGCGATGCGGGCGGAGCTGCGGCTGTCCCCCGACGACGTTCTGCTTGCCGTCACGCCGTATTCGTTCGACATCGCCGCGCTCGAGCTGTTGCTGCCGCTGACGGTCGGCGCGCATGTCGTCATTGCGGACGAGGCATGTGCGCGCGACGGCAGACTCTTGTCCGCCCGTATCGAACGCGGGGATGTGACCGTGATGCAAGCCACGCCGGCGACGTGGCAGATGCTGCTCGACGTCGGCTGGAAGGGAAGCAATCGTCTCACCGCGCTGTGCGGCGGGGAGGCGCTGCCGGCGCCGCTTGCCGCGAAAATCCTCCCGCGCGTCGCCGCGTTGTGGAATCTCTATGGCCCGACCGAGACGACGATATGGTCGACTGCAGCGCGTATCGATGATGCTGATGAGACCGTTTCCATCGGCCGTCCGATCGCAAATACCTCCTGCCTCGTTGTCGATGAGATGCTCAGGCCGGTCGGCCTGGGAGTCGCGGGCGAGCTGCTGGTCGGCGGCGCCGGACTCGCGCGCGGCTATCACAACGATCCGGCGCGCACGGCCGAACGGTTCATTCCCGATCCGCTCGATCGGGAGGGGCGGCGCAAGATGTTCCGCACCGGTGATTTCGTGCGCACAGGCCCCGACGGCGCGCTCCGGTTCCTCGGCAGGCGCGACCAGCAGGTGAAGGTGCGCGGATTCCGCATCGAGCTCGGTGAAATCGAGACGACCCTGCGTTGCCATTCTTCGGTGCGCAATGCCGCCGTTATCGACATCGGCGACACCATGGAGGGCCGACGACTCGCAGCATTCGTCGAAACGGATTCGCCGATACCGACGGATGGATTGGCGACCTATCTGCGCGATCGGCTGCCCTACTACATGGTTCCGGACATCATCCGGACCATCGCGGCCATCCCCCGCTTGCCGAACGGAAAGATCGATCGGCTGCGGCTTGCCGCGCAGGCGCAGCAGCCGAGCGCATCCGCGCCGGAGTCGGAGCGGCCGCGGACGCCGCTCGAAGGGCGGATCGCCGCGATCCTCGAAGAGCTCTTGGGCCACGATCGTATCCGCCTCGACGACAACTTCTTCGCGCTAGGCGGGACCTCGCTCCTCGGCATGCGCTACCTCGCGCGCATCAACGAAGTTTGCAACGTGCGCCTGGGCGCGGCGGCGCTGCTGCGTGCCCCGACGGTCGCGGCGATGGCGCAGCTCGTGGCCGACCAGGTGGCCGATGGTCCGATGGCAGACACGCGCGAGCGCGATGTCCCCCTTGCTGCGCCGATCGCCCAAAAGCGCTGGCGTCCGCTTGCGATGATGCGTGCCGAGGGATCGTTCGATGCGATCGATGGCGCGGCCATCGCCTACCTGCCCGACGATCTCCGGGCGGCTGCTCGACGCCTCGGCGCCGAAGAAGCGCTGCGTCGCCAGTTGCCGCGCGCCGACGATCCGCAGTGGGGTGCGGTGTGCCGCGTTGAGCTGGGTACGATCGCCCTTGTGGTGGTGCCGCGCTTCGGAATTGATCTGATCGCCGATGCCGGGACGGCGATACCCGCAATCGACGCGGCGGTGGACTATGCGCGCAGGCTCGGTGCCAGGACCGCTGCGTTGACCGGGCTCATTCCCGCGATCACCGATTTCGGGCGCGCCCTGCGACCGTGCCAGGGTCTGGCGATCACCACCGGCCACGCGACCACCGCAAACGCCATCGTATTGACGGCGATCGCGGCCGCCCGGTCGGCGGGGCGGAAGTTGACGAACGAAACCGTTGCGTTCGTCGGACTTGGCGCGATCGGAATCGCGACGCTGCGATTGATGGCGGACCGGCCGATCCATCCCCGCCGGCTGATCCTTTGCGACGTGCCGGCCAAAGCCCGCGAGCTCGAGCGGCTGGCCGACGAGCTCCGCACCACCTTCAGGTATCGCGGCGATATCGAAATCGTCTCGGCGCACGGCACGGTGCCTGCCGAGGTCTACCGATCGATGTTCATCATCGGCGCCACCAATGTGCCCGGCGTCCTCGAGATCGACCGCCTGACGCCAGGGACCATCGTGGTCGACGACTCGTTCCCGCACTGCTTCGATCTCGAAGAGGCGATCGGCCGCATGTCGTCGCGCGGCGACGTCCTGCTCGTCGACGGCGGCTTGGTCTCGCCGCCCGGAATGATCGAGTGGAGCGTCAACCTGCCGGCGGGCATCGCCGCGGTTCTCGGTCCGCATCATCCCGAGGCAAGCCTGCTGCCGGGCTCCACGTCGATCACCGGCTGCATCCTGTCGTCCCTGCTTGCGCAACACGACGTCGCCCTGGCCGCGCCCGGCCCGGTCAGCGCGGCGACCTGCCGCGATCACTGGCGCACGCTGGAGCGGATGAAAATCGGCGCGTCGCCGTTGGGCTGCGGACGCTGGTCGGCGAGCGCCGCCTACCTCGACCAGTTCGGCGGCCGGTTCGGCCATTGCGGAGGCTGATGCGATGCACGACCACCAACTCGCCGCCGGCCGGTCGCGTTCAGGCGCCTCTCTCGCACCGCCAAAAGGGACCCGCGCGATGGCGACAGGCTTCTCCGGGGCAGCCTCGCCGACACCTCGCACGGTGATCGAGTGCTACGACTTTCTCGACCGCTTCCTTCCCGAATGCGGAATTTGGGATCTCACCGACGGGCTTTACCATGGCGACCCGCGCACGTCGCACGAGCAGGCCCAGCAGCAGCAAGTCGAATGGCTGCTCGACCAGGTCCATTGTCAGCGCGGCTCCCGCCTTCTGGAGATCGGCTGCGGCAACGGCAGGCTGCTGCGGGCGGCCGGCGCGCGCGGCGCCGAGGCGATCGGCGTCAACGTTTCACGGCTGCAGGTCGAGCACTGCCGTGCGAACGGCCTGGATGCGCGGCTGATGGACTACCGGGAGATCGGCGAGTCGTGGAACGGACGCTTCGACGCCGTCATCCTCAACGGATGCATCGAGCATTTCGTGCAGGCCGAGGACGTGAAGGCCGGTCGCGGCGACGAGATCTATCGGGAGCTGTTCCGGATTTGCCATCGCGTCATCGATCCGGCATCGCCGTCGCGGCGGATGGCCACGACCACGATCCATCTGAACGAGCGCAGCCCGAAGCTCGCGCCCGAGGAGCTGACGAAAAGCCCGTTCGCGTTCCCTCCGTTCTCCGCCAAGTTTCACTACGCCATGGTGACGCGATGCTTCGGCGGATCGTATCCCCATCCCGGCCAGTTCGAGCGCTGTGCGTCGCCGTATTTCCGGCTGCTTGATGAGGTGGACGGCACGCTGGACTACCATTTCACCAGTGAGGAGTGGTTGCGGCGCGGTCGACGCACGTTGTTGCTGCCAGGTCCGGCGGCATTTCGCATTTGGCGGGGAGTGCTGCGGCTGCTGTTCCGTCAGCCGCGCCACGCGGCGACCATGTGGCTCTGCCTGTTCATCACCGATTCATGGCAGCGGCAGTTCCGCGGCGAGCATCCGCCCACGACGCTGCTGCGCAAGACGTGGGAATATGTACCGGCCTAGGTGGCGACGATGTACTACGAGACGGCGCGGTTCCCATTCACGGCGACGCTGGAGCAGAACTGGCGCGTCATCCGAGCGGAGCTCGATGCGCTCGATCGCCACGAGTTCATCGACTGGCCCGAGCATTCGCTGTACGGCGATCGCGGATGGGAAACCTTCGGCCTCTACGCGTTCGGCCAGCGCCAGCCCGAGCGCTGTGCACGCTGTCCGCAGACTGAAAAGCTGGTGCGGCAGATTCCCGGCCTGATGATGGCGGGTTTTTCCCGGCTGGCGCCGGGCGCGCACATCGTCCCGCATTGCGGCTACGAGGGATATTCCGGCTACGTGTTGCGCCTGCATCTGGGCCTGGACGTGCCCGCCGGTTGCGCCATCCGGGTCGGGACGGAGACGAGAAGCTGGCAGGAGGGCCAATGCCTCGTGTTCGACGACTCGTTCGAGCATGAAGCCTGGAACCGCGGCGAGCGCACCCGCACCGTTCTATTGTGCGATTTCCTCAATCCGCTGCGGCGACGGCCGCTGCTGCTCAATCCGAAGTTCACCCCCGAGCTGATCGGCTACATCGAGAGGGAGCACCTGCCGACGCGCGGGTTCGGCCAACGCCTGCTGTGGTATCTGTGGAAGATCGCCAACCCTAGTCTTGTCCGCCAGGCACGCGGCAACATCGCCCGCGATCGGTATTCGTAGGCTCGTCCGAGATGGATATGATCCTGCAACACTGGGGCCTGATCGATCATCACCTCGACGGCATCCTGCTGTCGGCGGGGCTGATCGCGCTCTTTACCGTTGCCGAGATCCGATGGCCGGCGTCGCGCAAAGGCGACGTCCGGGGCCGCATCGTCAACATCGTCATCGGCGTGATCGTTTCGGTCTTCGCCTTCCTCTGCACCGTCCTGATCGCCTGGTTGGCAACGCTGGTTTGGCGCGATGGCCTGATCGGTCTGGTCGTGCCGGGATGGCGAGGCGGCGGTATCGCGGGGCTCGTCACATCGGTCGTCGTTTACGGCATGGTGTGGGATTTCTTCCAGTACTGGTTTCATCGCTGGCAGCACACGTCGCCTACGCTGTGGCCGTCGCACCGCGTCCATCACAGCGACGACAGCGTCAATACCACGACGGCGCTGCGCCGCAGCGTGCTCGAGCTTGTCCTCATTTTTGTTTTCATCCTC
>DASQXF010000585.1:0-2312 GCA_035639895.1 Xanthobacteraceae bacterium | reverse complement strand
TCTTTCTTCCACAAACATCTTGCCGCGGTGGCCGCGGCGCGGGCGGCCTGAAGCTTCAAGGAGATCATCATCATGTGCTCTTATATCGTTGAGAAAGCCAAACTTTTTGGCAGCGCCAAGGGACCCAATGGCTGGATGCGGATCGATACCGCCAATGTCTATTACGATCATCCCTTCCACGCGCCGCTCGACCATGCGCTCGGCATCGACTTCATCTGCGAAGCGGATGGCGGGCGCGATCGCGTCGCGGTGGAATTAAGCGCCGCCTCCGCGCGCGAGCTGGTGGCAAAAATTCTTGCCGCCCTGGCCAGCGGCGAAGTGGAGCATGGCAAAGCGCACGACGCGGCCCCGGCCGCTGCGGAATGACAAACCCGCTGCACGACAGCGGAGATCTCTGAGGAGGCGCCGATGACCGTCGACACTCGAACGCGGTTCGACGTCGTTCCCCTCAGCAAGCATGTCGGGGCGGAAATCCGCGGCCTCGATCTGCGAGAAAAGCCCGACGATGAAACCATCCGCGCCATCTATCGGGCCTGGCTTGATCGTCTCGTCATCGTCTTTCCCGGCCAGAGGCTCTCGCAGGAGGATTTGCTCCGCGTGACCGGCTATTTCGGCGAGCTCGGCGAGCTGTCCCGTCCGGCCAAGTATTTTCCCAAGGGCTATTCGCGCTTGCTGCCCGGGATCATGCTCATCTCCAATATCCGCGAGAACGGCGAGCCGATCGGGGCCTTGCCGGATGGGGAGATGATGTTTCATCACGACATGATTCACGCCGAGGTGCCGAGCAAGGCGACGCTGCTTTACTCCGTCGAAATTCCTTCCACCGGAGGCAACACGCTGTTCGCCAGCGGCTATGCCGCTTATGACACGCTCGATCCGGCGATTCGCGATCGCCTCGAAGGCCGCAAGGCCCTGCACCACTACAACTACGGCTCGACCCAGCGCGGTGACAGTCGCGGCACCGAGGCCTTCGCCGAATGCGCCCATCCGGTCTTTCGCACGCACGAGGACACCGGCCGCAAGGCGGTCTATGTCAACCGATTGATGACCGTCGGCATCGTCGGCATGCCGCCGGAACAGAGCGAGCCGCTGCTCAATGCGGTGTTCGAGCACTCGGAGAAGCGCGAGTTCGTCTACGAGCACATCTGGCGCGTGGGCGATCTCCTGCTCTGGGACAACCGCTGCTCGACCCACGCGCGCACCGATTTCCCCTCGAGCGAGCGCCGGCTGATGCTGCGCACCACCGTCAAAGGCACGGTACGGCCGTACTGAGCGCGCGCGGCATCGCCGAGTCCCATACGCGGCGTTCGGTTCGCCACAGCCGATCACGAGAGTGTCGTTTTCAACACCGTGAACAATTTCTCGACGTCGTCGTCCGTATTCCATACGTGCGGCGTCACGCGCATGGCCTGACCACGGACCGAGACATAGACGTCGGCTGCCGCGAGACGCATGGGCAGATCGGACGGGATGCCCCCGCTGAAGCGCAATCCGAGATAGTGCCCCGCCCGACGATGGGCCGGTACGCTGCTGATGCCGAACTCGCCGTGCGCCCGTTCGGCAATGGCCGCCGTGCGCAGCCGCAGCGTCTGCAAGATGCGCGGCACCGTCCATTCCGACAAAAGCTTGAGCGAGGCTTCCGCCACTGGCATCAGGGCAAAGTTGCTGCGCTCGCCGACGTCGAAACGGCGCGCGCCCGCTTGAAATTCACCGCTGTAGTTGACGAGACCGGCGAAATTTTCGGAGTCCTTGCGGGCAATCCAATTGTGCTCGATGGGACGACCCTCTTGCCAGCGCGGCGCAACATAGAGAAAGCCAAGACTGTACGGCCCAAGCAGCCATTTGTAGCTGGCTACGGCGAGAAAATCCGGATCGACACGTTTGACATCGAGGGGCAGTGCCCCGACCGATTGGGTCGCATCCACGCACAGGGCAGCACCGACGCGCCGACACGCAGCTCCGATCGCCTCGAGGTCGATGAGTCCTCCGTCGGTCCAATGACAATGCGGGACAGCGACGATCCCGGTCGATCGATCGATGGAGGAGAGCAGCGCCGAGGTCCAATCATCATCGCCGGGCCGCGGCACCGAGACAAATGCCGCGCCAGTCCGCTCCGCGAGATCCACCCATGGATACACATTGGACGGAAACTGCTCGGAGAGCGTCACGATCGTCTGCGTCTTTTTGATTTGAATGTTGTGTGCTGCCTGCGCCATTCCGTACGACACCGCCGTCGCAAATGCGATGTCGTCGGCCCGGGCGTTGACGAGGTCGGCAAACAATTTTCTCACCGCCTCGCTCGACGTGAAGAA
>DASQXF010000584.1:0-14854 GCA_035639895.1 Xanthobacteraceae bacterium | reverse complement strand
CGTGGCCATGTCAGGGGCAACCACCGCCATACGGCAGACCATCGGACCGATCCGCGGCCATCCGCTCACGCGGCAATTCTTACTGGACCTCGCGCGGGAGGTGGTCGCCGTCGGTCGCGCGCACGGGGTGGCCTTGCCCGCGGATTATGCCGAACAGCGCATGGGATTTTTCGATGCATGGCCGCCGGAAATGACGACCTCGATGCACCACGATCTGCAACACCGCAGGCCACTCGAACTGTCCTGGCTTGCGGGCGGCGTGGTCGACCTCGGTGCCGCGGTGGGCGTACCCACGCCGATGAACCGCGCCGTGCGCGACGTGCTCATTCTTTATGCCGGTGGGGCGCGGAATTGACCTTGGTTCTCACGCTCCCGGCAATTTGAACAGCTTCATCGCGTTCGTACGCCCGATCTTGCGACGATCGGCTTCACTGATCTCCGCGTGATCAAACCAGTCGGCGGCGTCGCTGAAATCCTCGAATGGATAGTCGACCGAGAACATCACTCGCTCCGCCCCGATCTCGGCCACGGCATCGATCAGCGCGGGAGTGCTGAAATGGCCGGATGTCGTGAGATGGAAGTTGGCACGAAAATAGCTCGCAACCGGCTTGCGCCCTGCGTATTTATGCGGCGCCTTCATCCAATTATTCCGGTTGTCGATGCGCCAGAGATAGTACGGCAAGCCCTCACCGAGGTGGCCGAGAATGATCTTGAGTCGGGGATATTCGTCGAACAGCCCGCTGCCGATCAGCCGTAAAGCGTGCACCGAGGTTTCTGCAGCGAAGCTCCAGGTCGGCCCGAGCAGCCATGAGTGACCTTCGTAAAACGGCGATGGGACCGACGGCGGCCGCGGGTGCAGATAGAACGGAACATCGAGACTTTCGAGTGCGCGCCAGAACGGCCGATATTGCGGCAGATCGTAGTGCAGCACGCGGCTCGGGTCCGGCGTCGCCGAATAGCCGTTGACCAGCGCGCCTTTGAAGCCGAGGTCTTTGATGCAGCGTTGCAGCTCTCGCGTCGCTATCTCCGGCTCCTGCATCGGCAGGGCAGCCACGCCGACAAAGCGGTCGGGACGCTTGGCGACTTCCGCCGCCAACACGTCGTTGGCTCTGCTGGCGACCTCGGCGGCCTGTTTAGCGTCGGCGATGCCCTGAATCGCCGGCGCATTGAGCGACGCGATCATGATCTCAACGCCCGATTGGTCCATCAGCCGCAGGCGCTGATCCTGAAAGTCCAGAAGCCGGTGTCGCAGTTCGGACCAGACGTGGGATCCGAACGGTTGCGAGTCCCCAAGGGTCGCTTCGATCGCGAAGTGATCCTCGAGCGTCACTTTTCCTTGCATGCAGTCTCCCGAACCAAGGATGATGCACTCGGCGAGCCGCCAAACTCAGCGCGCGCACCGCACTATGCGTGCAATCGCCGGCTTGTGCCAGATCGCACCCCTACTTTGCCGTTGCCGTCGAGGCTCTTAACATGTCCACCATGACGCTGCCGCTGCTCAAAATTCATGCCGTTCACTCGATCGCAGTCGAAGTGCCGACGACGTATGCGCTTGGCACCAGCCGCGGCGTCATCACCAAGGCCCCGCTGCTGCTCATTGATCTCGAAACCGAGGAGGGCATCACCGGACGCTCCTATCTCTGGGGTTATTTTCCGGCCGCGATTTCCGCGATCACGAAAATCCTCGAGGAGGTGGCGCGTACGGTCAAAGGCGCACGCCTTGCGCCCATCGACCTTTGGAGCGCGCTGTCCGAGCGCTTTGCCCTCATCGGCGTCCAAGGCGTTGTGCGCATGGCCATGGCGGGGTTCGACGTGGCGGCCTGGGACGCCCTGGCGATCGCGGCCGGTTGCCCGCTTGCGACGCTGCTCGGCAGCACGCCCAAGCGGATTCGCGCCTATAATTCCTGCGGCCTCGGGCTGATGCGGCCGGAGCAACTGGCGGACGAGGCGGAGAAACTCCTTGCCGGCGGCTTCCGCGCGGTCAAGCTCAGGCTTGGCTATCCAACACTTAAGGATGATCTCGTCGCCCTCGATGCGGTGAAGAAGCGCCTCGGCGGCGAGATCGCCGTGATGGTCGATTACAATCAGGCGCTCAGCCTCGCTCAGGCCCTTGAGCGCGGGCACGCGCTGGATCAGCAAGGTATCTATTGGCTCGAAGAGCCGATCCGCCACGATGACTATGCCGGCAACGCGAGGCTCGTGCGTGAACTCAAGACGCCGATCCAGATCGGCGAGAATTTTTCCGAGAGCTGGGCCATGGCTGCGGCGCTCGCGGCCGGCGCCGCCGATTATGTCATGCCCGATCTTGAACGCATCGGCGGCGTTACCGGGTGGCTGCGTGCTGCTGGGCTCGCCGCCTCTCACCGCATCGAGATGTCGTCGCATCTTTATCCGGAGGTGAGCGCGCATCTGCTTGCGGCGACGCCGACCTGCCACTTCCTCGAATATATGGATTGGGCCGATAAGATTTTGGCGGAGCCGCTCGAGATCGTGGACGGCCTCGCGGTCGTGCCGCCGCGGCCTGGGAACGGGCTCGTCTGGGACAAAAAGGCGGTCGAGAAATATCGGATCGGGTAAGCGGCGACGCCATCAAAGCTGCACCCACCCGGCCGGCGGTTTCTTGCCCGGGTGAATGGCGCCGCAACTCCTGCACTTGCGTGCCTTTTCGTCGGCGTAAAAGGCCTCGTAGAGTGGCGGCAGGTCCTTCACGAGGTGCTGCACTTTTACCTCAATGCGGTGAACCAGCGCCCGGCATTCAAAGCAGTACCATTCGAACGCATCGTGCTCATGCGGCCGCGCCGCCTCGACGACGAGACCAACGGAACCTTCCTGCGGCCGTTGCGGTGAGTGCCGGACATGCGCCGGCAGCAGGAAAATTTCACCCTCACGAATTGGAACGTCGTAAAAATCGCCGTTGTCGACAACCTTGAGCAGCATGTCGCCTTTAAGCTGGTAAAAGAATTCCTCCACCGGATCGTCATGATAGTCGGTGCGCTCGTTCGGTCCGCCGACGACCTGAACGGTCATCTCGCCGTCCTCAAACACCTTTTTGTTGCCGACCGGCGGCTTGAGCAAATGCCGGTGCTCGTCAATCCAGTTCTGGAAGTTGAAGGCGTGGAGTCGCGGCCTCGCCATGGTGTGTCTCCTCGTTCATTCAAGGCGGTGAGGAGCGCTCGGCCCCGGCGCTGTGCATGCGGCGATTGTTCTCCAGGGCATCGCGTGGCACGAGCACCGATAAGCCAGCGGCCTATTTGATCAGGCTGGTGACTCTATCCACGATCGGCTGTGGAGTCGCGTAGATTTTCCTGATCAGTGCGGTGAGATGCTCTCCGTCCTCCGGCTCGAGGTCGAGTTTCGAGCTCTTGGCTTCGGCGACGAAGTCCGCATCCCGCATGGTCGCGTTGAAGCCATCTCGCAGCATCTTCAAGCGCTCCGGCGGCAGATCCGGCGGCGCGACGAACGGGCGCCCGATCCCCTGACCGGCATAGAGAAATTCGATTGCTTGCCGCTGTTCTGCAGCGCGCCGGAGCTCGAGCACGAAGGGGACGCCCGCAAGCTCCGGGTTGGGCTCTGCGCCGCCTTGAAAGAGAATCGCAACTTTCTTTGTTGGAATCCAATCGGGCCGCCGGATACGGATGCTGTCGAGGCTCTCACAGATCCCCTCGACCTCGCCGCGTTCCATGGCCAGGAATACATCGGAGGACGCCGGAAATCCGCCGACCAGCTTGAATTTCGTTCCGATCAACTCGTTGAGCGCCTTTGGATAGGAGCGAGTGCCGGTCCCGGGGCCGGTGTCGCCCACGATCAATTGCTTGTCGAACAAGTCTGCCGCGGATTGCACCCGTGCCGTGTGATAGGCGATGCACACATTCGTTTCCTTCGTCGGCGTGCCGATCCACGAGAGCTTCGTCGCGTCGAAGCGGGCGCCGGTTGCGCCGGAGAGCGGCCCGAGCGCGGCATCGCGGGCGATGATGCCCAGCACCGTGCCGTCCTTCGGCGCGATGTTGAAGATATAGCTCGCAGCGGTGTAGCTGCCCGCGCCCGGCATGTTCTGCGCAATAACAGCCGGATTGCCTGGCAAGTGCCGGCCGATATGCCGTGCGACGGTGCGCCCCCAGAGGTCGTAGCCGCCGCCCGGCCCGAACCCGATGATCATCTGCACCGACTTGCCGGCCAGCGCCTCCCCTCGCGCCGGGGGTGCGGTCGCGGCCGTGAGGGACAGGAGGACCGCAATGCACAGCAGCGTTATTCGTCTCGATCGCATGCGTCTCCCGCGGGGTGTAGCGCTCACCCGCCGCCGGCAGGTTTGAGCTGCGCCACCATTGTAAGGAAGGAGCCGCAAATAATGAAGTTCGGCCGGCCACCCGCGCTCATCGATAATGGCACATTGACCTGCCAACCCTGACGCGCGACTCTTCGTCGAAGCGGCCACACTCGCGCGGCCGCTGACATTCCTGAGCTTTAAGCTCGCGTCGCTGATCCCAAGCAGGAGAGCGTCTTGCCCATCATTTCCGGAAAGCGGGCCTTCCTCGATCTGCTCAAGCAGGAGGGCGTGGAAGTCATGTTCGGCAATCCCGGCACCACCGAATTGCCGCTGATGGATGCGTTCGCGACCGAGAATGAGCTGCGTTATCTGCTCGGCTTGCAGGAGGCGGCCGTCATGGCCATGGCCGACGGGTATGCGCAAGCCTCGGGCAAGCTCGCGGTGGTCAACCTGCACGTCGCACCCGGCCTCGGCAACGCCATGGGTATGCTCTACGACGCGCAGAAGGCGGGCTCACCCATTCTCGTCACCGCCGGCCAGCACGAGCAGAGCTTCAATGCCACCGAGCCCATTCTATGGGCGGACCTGCCGACGCTCGCGCGCCCGCTGGTCAAATGGTCCTCCGAGGTGCATCGCCTGGCCGATCTGCCGCGGCTCGTGCATCGTGCCGCCAAGACTGCGCTGGCGCCGCCCACGGGGCCGGTATTCCTCTCGCTGCCCGGCGACATCCTGCGCGCCGACGCGGACATTGATCTCTCCGCTCCCACGCGCGTCGCGCCGCGGTTGCGCGGAGATCGAACCGCGGTCGAAGCGGCCGCGGCCTTGCTGGCGGAAGCCAAGCGTCCCGTCATCATGGCCGGTGATGCGGTGGCGCAGAGCGGGGCGCATGCCGAGCTCGTCGAACTCGCGGAGCTCTTGGGCGCGCCCGTCTATACCGAATTCGTGCCGAACACGGCGTCGTTTCCCGCCTCGCATCCCCTGTTCCGCGGCTCGATGATTCGGCTCGCGCCCGACGTGCGCAAAGTGCTCGAGCAATACGACGTTCTGTTCTCGGTCGGCGGCGATCTGTTCACCCTCTCGTTGCCGTCGGACATCGATCCGATGCCGCCCTCGATCAAGCTGATCCATCTCGACGTCGATCCCTGGGAGCTCGGCAAGAATTATCCACCCACGGTCGCGATCCTGGGCGACCCCAAGGGCACGCTGCCGGAGATCATCGCCGCCGTGCGGGAACGCATGACGAGCGGCGCGCGCGGCGTGGCCCGTGAACGGTTTGCCGCCGCGACGAAAGCAATCGCCGCCGAGCGCGATGCCCTCGCGGCGAAAGCGCGTGCGCTTGCACAGGCAACCCCGATCCAACCGCTCGCGCTGCTGCACGCGATCGGAGAGACGCTGCCGAAGGACGCCGTCGTCATCGAGGAGGCGCTCTCTTCCGCGCCCGGCATTCGCCAGCTCATCCGCAGCGATGATCCGCAGAGCTATTTCGGCTTGCGCGGCGGCGGCATCGGATGGGGACTGCCGGCAGCGATCGGGGTGAAGCTCGCCTTGCCCGATCGGCCGGTGGTCGGGCTCATCGGCGATGGCAGCGCGATGTACACTTGTCAGGGGCTCTGGACCGCCGCGCATTATCGCATCGGTGCGGTCTTCGTGATCCTCAACAACAGCTCGTATCGCATCCTCAAGCAACGGCTGCATGCCATGCGCGGGCTCGCCGAGCAGGCCGACAGCTATGTCGGCATGGAGCTTCTCGATCCCAAGATCGACTTCGTCTCGCTTGCGCGCTCGCTCGGGGTTGCGGCGGAGCGTGCCAAGACCGTGCATGAGGCCACCGATCTCATCGCGCACGCGTTGAAGGACGGGGGTCCGATGCTCATCGACGTCGAGGTCGATCGCGCGTTCAAGCCGATGTGATCGGCTCCCGCTCCCGGAGAGACTTTGGCCGGGAATAAATCGCCAGGACCGCGAGTCTTGGGGCCCGTCGGCGCAGGTCGTGCCGGCCGCGCTTTCGATTTGGCTCGAGGAGATGGTCCATGCTCAACCTGTCCCGTCGCGACTTTGTGGTTTCCACCGCTATGGCGGCCGCGCTCGGTCTTGATGCCCGGCTCGCAATCTCGCCGGCCTTCGCGCAAAAGACACCGGATCCCGCGAAGGGCTTCGTGACCTACAAGATCGGAGCCGCCGAAGTCACCGCCCTCTACGACGGGATCTGGGAAAAACCGCACGACCCCGCATTCATCGCCAATGCCTCGGTCGAGGACGTCAAGGCGGCGATGGTCAAGGCGGGATTGCCGGCCGACTTCGTCTCGATCCCGTTCACGGTCGTGGTGATCAAGAACGGCGGCAAGACCGTTCTGTGCGACAGCGGCACGGGCGGGCAAGTGCAACCCACCGCCGGCAAGATGATGGCCAACATGAAATCGGCCGGCATCGATCCCGCCAAGATCGACACTATCCTGATCTCCCACTGCCATCCGGATCACATCTTCGGCCTGATGGAAAAAGAGACCAACAAGCCGGTCTTTCCGAATGCCGAACTCATCATTTCGGACGCGGAATACAAATTCTGGACCGATCCCGCTGTCATCGACCGGCTGCCGGAGGCGAGAAAAGGATTGGCGCGCCGCATCCAAGCCGTCTTCCCGGCCTGGAATAACATCCGGCAAGTCGCAGGCGAAGCCGAGGTGGCCCCCGGTATCCGCTTCGTCGACGCACCCGGTCACACGCCCGGCCACCGGGCATTCCACCTGTCCTCCGGTTCAAGCCAACTCATGATCTCCAACGACGCGGCCTATGTGCCGGCGCTGGTCGTGGCCAATCCCGGTTGGCGCGGCCAGTACGACCAAGACGGCGCGCTGGCCGAGGCTTCACGTCGCAAGCTGCTCGATCGCGTGATCGCCGACAAGATCATGATCTGCGGCTACCACTTCCCGTTCCCGGGCGCGGGCACGATCACGAAGGACGGTGCGGGTTATGCGCTGAACGTCATGAAAACGTGAGCGGCGCCGTCACGACATAGCTCACCTCGCAATCAAAAAAGGAGACACCATGAAAACGCCTGCGCTCTTCCTTTCGGCGTTGCTCGTCGGCGTGTCGCTTGCGGCGACCGACGCGCTCGCCGTCGATAACGTCACCTCCCGCGAGGCGCCCGATCTCACCGCGGTCCGCGCCAAGATCAAGGCCAAGGATTACAAAGCCGCGCTCGCGGAGCTCACGCCGATGCTGGAAACGCATCAGCACGCCGATGTATATAACCTGGTGGGATTCAGCCTACGCAAGACCGGCGATTACAAGCAGGCGTACACCTTCTATCGCAAGGCGCTCGAGTTCGACCCCGAGCACAAGGGCGCGCTCGAATATTTGGGCGAGCTCTACGTCGAAACCGGACAACTCGACAAGGCGCGCGAGAACCTCGTGCTCCTGAAAAAGCTCTGTCCCGGCGGATGCGAGGAGCTGGCCGATCTCGAACACGCAATCGCCTCCGCCAAGATCAATTGAGGCTTGCTCGATGCGGTTACCGGTCGTAGAGGCGGCCGCGCTTGCCGGCCGCCTCCTGCTTGCGTCGCTCTTCCTGCACGAGGCTTGGAGCAAGCTTACGGCCTATTCGGTGGCGCTTGCCTACACGCAGGCTTTCGGGGTGCCGGGGCAGCTATTGCCGCTCGCGATTGCGCTCGAACTGGGCTGCGGCCTTCTGATCCTATGTGGCTATCACACCCGGGCCGCCGCGCTGCTCCTCGCCGGCTTTTGTGTCGCCACCGCCGTTTTGTTTCACAGCAAATTCGGCGATCGCAACCAGCTGCTGCATTTCGAGAAGGATTTGGCGATTGCCGGTGGGCTCCTCGTGCTGTTTGCGCATGGCGGCGGCGCATGGGCGCTCGACGCGGTAGGGTTACTCGGGGTCAGGCGCCGGGAATCGGCCGTCAAAGCTGAGGCCCAAGGCGCTCCTCATGTCCTAACCCCCGGCTCCTGATGTCGGATTCCCGACTCCGTGCAAAATCGGGACATTGCAGCCCTCGAACCTTTTGGCCTCCCGCGCGACTAATCTTCTGAGCCCAATCGGGCATTCACAGGAGTTCCGCGCCACCACGGCACCAGAAGGGGGGCCTTCGTGCAGAAATCTCAGCGGCCCAATCCGGGCCTATCGGCCTACTTTCGTAACCGGCAGAGCCTCTTAGTCGCGACGGCCAGCGTCGCCTTGCTCGCTGGCCTCGAATCCGCCAACGCCTTTCCCCTCAACTACCAGGGGCCCCAGGACTTTTACTCCTCGACGAGGCCGAACGGCTTGCGCGTGGCCTCGCGCGAGAAGTCCTCGGTGAAGCCGAAGGCGGCCACGGACGAAGTCGCCGCCAGGGCAAAGGGGGTGCTCAGCGTCATCATCTCGATCGACAAGCAGCAGCTGACGCTCTACTCGGACGGCCAGCCGATTGCCCATTCGCGGGTTTCGACCGGCGTCCCTAGCCATCCGACGCCGACGGGCGTGTTTAGCGTTATCCAGAAGGATCGCTGGCACCGCTCGAATCTCTATTACAACGCGCCGATGTTTTTCATGCAGCGGGTCACCTGGTCTGGCGTCGCCATGCATCAGGGCGTGGTCCCGCGCGGCCCGGCATCGCACGGCTGCATCCGTTTGCCTGAGGCGTTCGCCCGCCAGATGTGGGGCATCACGAAGCTCGGTGCGCGCGTCATCATCGCGCGCAGCGATGTGACGCCGGTCCCGATTTCCAACGAGCGACTGTTCACCTTCAAGCGCGAGCCGGCGGAGCAAAACGCGCAGGGCCAAGCGGCTGCATCGGAAACAACGGGCGGTACCTCAGTCGCGATGGAATTCGCGCAGCTCCGCGCCAAGCCCAGCGAGACGGCATCGGACGCAATGGCTTATGCCATCGTGCCGCCGCGCGACATCGCAAACACAGGGCCCGAGCTCAAGTTTGCGGAACCGAGGCCGCTGAAGGCCGGGCCGATCTCGGTCTTCATCAGCCGCAGGGAAGGCAAGCTGTTCGTGCGCAAGGGCTTCGAGCCGGTATTCTATGTGCCGGTCACCTTCAGCGAGCCCGATCGGCCGCTCGGCACCCACGTCTTCACCGCCTTGGGTGTCAACGACGACAACACGACGCTGCGTTGGAATGTGGTGTCGATGCCCGGCGCCGGAACGACGCCGGCCAAGAAGCCGGCGAAGGGCAAGCGCGTCGAGCCGCCGCCAGCACCGGCACGGCCCGCATCGAACGCGACCGATGCGCTCGCGCGCGTCAGCATTCCTCCCGAGGCGCTCGAGCGGATTTCCGAGCTGATGTCGCCGGGCGCTTCGCTGATCATCTCCGACCAGGGGCTTGGTCCGGAGACCGGCAAGGGCACGGACTTCATCGTGCTGACGCGCTGATCGCGCTACGCCAATACGTCCAGTTATAAGTCGCCATGCCCGGCTTGTGCCGGGCATGTGCGTTCATCGGCTGCGCGCGAGTACCGCAAGCCCCTCCGGCGTGGTAACCGGCGGCTTCCAACCCAAGCGCAGGAGCGCGCCGGGATCGGCCACCAGCGAGCCGGCCAGCCGTTGGTAAATCTCCGTCCGGCCGGTCGCACGCAACGCCGTTCTGAGCAAAAGCGGGGGGACGGGAATGAGGCCGGGAGAACGGCCGAGGCCGCGGCGCACGGCGGCAATCATCTCGGGGATGGTCAGCGGCGCCGGATCGGCAGCGATGAGCGGCCGCCGCAGCGGCCCGGGCGCGGCCAGCACCGTGTCGATGGCCGCCACCAGATTATCCAGCGCGAGCAGCGATCGACGCCCGTGCAACGCGCCGAGCGGCAGGGGGTAGGGGGCGCGGGCAAACCGCAGCAGCTCCGCCATGTTGCCCTTCACGCCGGCGCCGTAGACCAGGACCAGCCTTAGCGCGACCCAATCGAGGTCGAGCTCCGCCAGCCCCTGCTCCGCTGCCAATTTGGAGCGGCCATAGGCTTCGGTCGGTTGCGGCGCGAGGTCCTCGGTTAGAACTTGATCGGCGCTTGGCCCCGACTGCGCGCGGATCGAGGAGAGAAAGATGAAGCGCCTGGCGCCCGCGCGTTGCGCGGCGCGGGCAAGCGCGATCGTCGCGTCGGTATTGAGCACGCGATAATCGTCCTCGGGCAACCCGGACATGGCGTGGGCGACACCGGCCGAGTGGATGACCGCGTCAACGTCGGCGAGCGCGGCCGCCATGTTTTGCGGTCGCGCCAGATCGCCTACGACGGCGCTGGCGGCCTCCATCGGCACCGTGCTCGGACGTCGCAATAGCACGCGCAATCGGTAGCCGCGCTTGGGCAACTCCCGTAACAGCCACCGGCCGATGAAGCCAGTCGCCCCAGTGAGAGCGATCAGAGGTCTCGCGCCGACAGGATTCAAAGCCCGAGCCGTTCGATAAATGCGTTCAGCTGCGCATCAATATACTGCATTCGGCCGGACGGGTTCCTGTCCTCGGAGGTAGGCGTGATGGGGATTATGACGGCGGCTCGATTCGGCCCTGCCGTTATCGCTTCAGTCCAGCCGCGCTGGCGACGCGGTCCCACTTGGCCAGCTCCTCGCGGATAAAGGCGGCAAATTCCTCGGGGCTGCCGCCGACCATGTCGAAGCCCTGCCGTCCCATGGTGGCCACGACGTCGGGAGATTTCGCTGCTTCGTTGGAGGCAGCCGCGACGCGCTCGATGATGTCGCGATCGGTGCCCGCCGGCGCGAGCAATCCGAACCAGCCCGAGGTATCGAATCCCGTCAGCCCCGCTTCCGAAATGGTCGGCAGCTCCGGTGCCGCGCTCGCACGCTGCAACGCGCTCGAGGCGAGCGCGATGAGCTTGCCCTCGGCGACGAATTGCAACACGGTCGAGGCCGGCGAGAACATCACCTGCACGCGGCCGCCCAACAGGTCGGTCGCAGCTTGGGCCGTTCCCGGGTAGGGGACATGTATGAGCTTGGTGCCGGCCATGACGTTGAACAGCTCGCCGGTGAAATGCGATGCGCCGCCGACTCCGGCCGAGCCGAACGACAGTTGACCCGGTTTTTCGCGGGCGAGCTTGATGAATTCGTCCACGCTGCGCACGCCGAGCGAGGGATGCACCACCAGGATGTTGGGTTGCGTGGCGAACAGCGAGATCGGCGCGAAATCCTTGGCGAAGTCGAAGCCGAGATTGGGCGTGATGACGGCGTTGATGGTGTTTGCGACGGTGCCTTGTAGCAGCATGTAGCCGTCGCTTGGCGCGTGCGCCACGAAATTGGTGGCGATGTTGCTGCCGGCGCCAGTGCGGTTCTCGACAATGAATTGCTGGCCGAGCAGCCGTCCGAGCGGCTGGGCAAGCATGCGCGCAGCGACGTCGCCGGACGAGCCCGGGCCGAAGCCGACGATGATGCGCACCGGCCGGGTCGGATAGGTTTGCGCGTTGGCGCGCCGCGGCACGGCCGCAAGCGCAGCAGCACCTGCTGCCAGCCGGAGAAATCGACGGCGGGGAAGTGGCATGGCGTTCGCTACCTGAGACGGGCGAGGACGCCATTCATTCTGCCCTGAATGTCGGTCCTAGAATAGGGCAGAAGGCGCGTTGTTGTTCATTCAGGCAGCAGGTTTGTGCGATGGATGCAGATCAATGCGACACAAATGGATATCAATCTCTATTTAAGTGGTGGAGCCAAGGGGAGTCGAACCCCTGACCTCTTGAATGCCATTCAAGCGCTCTCCCAACTGAGCTATGGCCCCACGCAGGACGCGGTGTTGGGACGATCGCGTCCGAACTTCAATGAATTGTAACGAGCCGGCGCCGCCGTGACCAGGACAAGGCGAGCAGGCTTGAGCCTGTCTCACGTTTCCTCCTCGTCGTCCACGTCGCCGATAATGTCGGTGACGTCTTCGTCGCCCTCCTCCTGCTCCTCGATGAAGGTGGCATCGTCCATGCCCTCGTCTTCCAGCTCGACCTCCTCTTCGGCACCCTCGACCGCCTCGCCTTCGGTTTTCTTGCCTTGCGCCTCGGCATCCGCCTCTTCGAGAGAGACGAACTCCGCCTCGGCGGTCTCCGGTGCCACCACCTCTTCTTCAGCCGCAGCGGCGGCATCGGCAGCGGCCGCCGTTTCCGGCCGCGCCCGCGCGGCGACCGTCGCAAGCTCCATCACCGTGTGGCACTTCGGGCAGACGATCGGATCCTTGTTGAGATCGTAGAACTTCGCGCTGCAATTGGTGCAGAGGCGTTTAGTGCCGAGCTCGGGTTTCGCCACGGTTCCGGGTTCCTTGGGCGGGGTCTAAAATTGAGGTGCTTCACTTGGCGAGTTGCAATGACGGTGTCAATAGCCGTCAGAGTGGCCCTTCGTTGGCGATGCCGCAGCGCCCTCGCCCGGCCAGATGACGCCCTTTCGCTGCCATGTTAGAGAGCGCCAACCCCGAGCTTGCCCGTGGACCACGCCGCCTCATCTCCACTGACTGCACGCCGCACGGGCGCTTTGAAAGGCCGCGCGCGCGTGCCCGGCGACAAATCGATCTCGCACCGCGCCCTCATCTTCGGCGCGCTCACGGTCGGGGAGACCGGCATATCCGGCCTGCTCGAAGGCGAGGATGTGATCAATACCGCCAATGCAATGCGCGCGCTGGGCGCGCGCCTCGAGCGCACGGGCGAAGGCGCATGGCGCGTTCATGGCGTGGGCGTGGGCGGCTTCCGCACGCCCGAGGGCGGGCTCGACTTCGGCAATTCCGGCACCGGCTGCCGGCTCACCATGGGGGCGGTTGCCGG
The DNA here is from genome assembly GCA_035639895.1 of Xanthobacteraceae bacterium. Lineage (GTDB taxonomy): Bacteria > Pseudomonadota > Alphaproteobacteria > Rhizobiales > Xanthobacteraceae > VAZQ01. Next base: position 1,863 of record DASQXF010000584.1, on the reverse strand, counting down.
CTGCCCCATCCTCGCGACCTTCGATGGCGATGCCAGCCTGCGCCGCCGGCCGATGAAACGAATTCTCGATCCCCTCGGGCTGATCGGCGCGCGCGCCGTGAACATGAGCGACGGCGACCGCCTCCCCATCACGCTCGCCGGGGCGCGCGATCCGATCCCGATCGTCTATCGCACACCGGTGCCTTCGGCGCAGATCAAATCGGCGGTGCTGCTCGCCGGACTTGCCGCGCCGGGCGAAACCACCGTCGTCGAAACCGAAGCGAGCCGCGATCACACCGAGCGTCTGCTCAAGCATTTCGGAGCCGAGGTCAGGGTCGAAGCGGAAGGTGCGCAGGGCCGCAAGGTTACGGTGCGGGGCGAGCCGGAGTTGACACCGGCCCCAGTCGTGGTGCCGGCCGACCCGTCCTCGGCCGCCTTTCCTATGGTCGCGGCATCGATCGTGCCGGGCTCGGAGGTGATCCTCACGGATGTGATGACTAATCCGTTGCGCACCGGGCTCATCGTTACGCTTCGCGAGATGGGCGCCGATATTGCGGCGCTCGACACGCGCGGTGCCGGCGGCGAAGAGGTCGCCGACTTGCGGGTGCGCGCTTCCGTGCTGCGCGGCGTCGAGGTGCCGGCGGTACGCGCCCCATCCATGATCGACGAATATCCGGTCCTCGCGGTCGCGGCGAGCTTCGCTCAGGGCACGACTGTGATGCGCGGGCTCAAGGAATTGCGCGTGAAGGAGTCCGATCGGCTCAGCGCGATCGCCCATGGCCTGAAGGCGAATGGCGTTGAGGTCGAAATCGAGGAAGACGATCTGATCGTGCACGGTAAGGGGCGAGCGCCGGGTGGCGGGCTAGTGGCGACGCACATGGATCACCGCATTGCCATGGCTTTTCTGGTCATGGGATCGGCCAGCGACAAGCCGGTGCGGGTTGACGATGCCGGGTTCATTGCAACGAGCTTTCCCGATTTCACGGCGGTGATGCGCGGCCTCGGGGCCGATCTTTCATGATCATCGCCATCGACGGCCCGGCGGCCTCGGGCAAGGGGACGCTCGGAAAGCTGCTCGCCGGTCATTATGGCTTCCGCCACCTCGACACGGGGCTGATCTACCGCGCCGTGGCCAAGGCCGTGCTCGATGCCGGCCACTCTCCGGACGACCAAGCACGCGCCGTGGCGGCTGCCGAGGCGCTCGATGTTGGCCGTTTCGAGGAGGCGGCGCTCAAGCGGCAAGCTGTCGGCGAGGCGGCTTCGCTCGTCTCGGCCATCCCAGAGGTGCGCAAAGTCGTGCTGGCGTTCCAACGCGAGTTCGGGCGCACGCCGCCCGGTGCCGTCCTTGACGGCCGCGACATCGGAACAGTGATTTTTCCCGACGCGGACGTGAAAATCTTCGTTACCGCAACTGCGGAGGTGCGCGCGCGCCGCCGCGCCGCCGAGTTGGAGCAGGCGGGTGAGCGCATCAACGCGGCCGATGTCTTGGCCGATATCCGACGCCGGGACGAACGCGACAGCAAGCGGGCGATCGCCCCCTTAAAAGCCGCGTCAGATGCGCACTTGCTCGATACTACGCATTTGGATATAGACGCCGCATTCCGGGCCGCCATCGACATTGTCGAAGCCGTCCGAGCAGGCCGGAAGCGCGGCTGACCGTGCTTTCGTCAGTGGAGGATCAGCCTGCTCCGCCCCGCTTCTTTGATGGCGCACGGGACGTAAATCATTGTCTTGATCGCTGGGTCACGGCCCGGACCGCTGCACGCAGGCGCTCGTCTGCGCAACACCAACTTGCGGCGGTTGCCGAAGCCCCTTGGTCTTCGGCCCCCGCGAACAAGACGCCATCAACCCACAATCCGGTGCCGCCCGCTATCTTATAAGGAG
>DASQXF010000583.1:0-2839 GCA_035639895.1 Xanthobacteraceae bacterium | reverse complement strand
CAATTCCGGCATGTTCATCGCCTTGACCATCTGCTGCCACTGATACGGCATCACCATGATGGCGATGAACTCGTCACCTCGATAGCGAAACACCCCGGTGGGACCGCCGTCCGGATGCAGCGAGCCCGCGCGCTTGGGCGCGAACGACGCGCCGCGCAGCGACGCTTTCGGAACGTTCACCTCGTGCATGTTGAAGTAGGTATCGACGAGCGAGCACTCGATGTATTGCCCTTCGCCGGTGCGCTCGCGGTGGAGGAGGGCAAAGCCGATCGACATCGCCGCCGTCACTCCTGTGGCGTGGTCGCCGATGGCGGTTGCGAATTGGGCCGGACCGCGATCGGCTTCGCCGACCTGCGCGGTGATGCCCGCATAGGCCGCGCCCATGTAGTCGAAGCCCGGCTTGCCGCTGAGCGGCCCGCTCTGCCCGGCCAATGAGATCGAGCACATGATGAGCGCGGGATGAATGGCGCGCAATTCGTCATAGCCGAGCCCCATGCGCGCCATCACGCCGGGGGCGAAATTCTCAACCAGCACATCGACCTTCGGCACGAGCGTACGCACGAGCGCGCGGCCGCGCGGGTGCTTGATATCGACCGCCAGGCTCTTCTTCGAGTGATTGTGCTGGACGAAGTACGTGCTCTGCGAGCTCGTCTTGAACTTGCTATCGCGCGGCTTGTCGCCGGAGGCGCGGCCGCGGTCGCCCTCTGGCGCGAGTTCCAGCTTGATGACCTCGGCGCCCAGCTCCGCCATGATCCGCGTGCAAGTCGGGCCGGCGACGAACTGGGTGATGTCGAGCACGCGATAGCCCGTGAGCATCGGCAGTTTGGCACGCATCGGGAATCCGGCTGATCAGCTCATATACTGTCGTCCCCGCGCGGGGCACTCCGCGACACTTGCGTCGCGGACACCCCGTTGCGGGGACCCATGTCCCCGCTTTCGCGGGGACGACAGTAGGTGATGTGATGGTGCTTTCGCTCACGCGGCCGTCACCTTGCGGTCGAGGGCGAGGCCGGCCTCCGCGAGCCGCGCTTCGAGCAACGCAAGCCGGTCGTAACCCCAGAACGGCTCACCCGCGAACACGAAGAACGGGACGCCGAACACATGGTCGGCGGCCGCCTCCTGCTGCGCGCGTTCGTAGGCGGCGCGGCCCTCGCCGGCGAGATAATCGAGGTAACCTTGTTCGGACAGGCCAAGCTCGGCAATCAGCCGCGCCACGGCTTCCGGCTGATCGGCTTCGAACTCGCGCAGGAAGAATTTTTTGAAGGCAAGGCGGCCGAAGTCGAGCAAGCGGCCCTGCGTCTCCGCGAACAAGCCGCCGATCGCGGCCGGGGTGGTGTCGTAGATTTTCAACGGGCCGCGGATCCACAGACCGCGCGGCTTCGCCCAGCGCCGCGCGTCCATGTAGGAGTATTTGACCTTGTACTCGGAATAGACGCTTCGCTCGCCCTTGCCCTTCACCCGCAGCTGGAACGGAATCCATCGCACGCGCACGTCGAAACGCTCGCCGAGCGCCATGCCGGGATCGAACGCCAGGTAGGCATAGGGACTCTTGAAGTCCGAGTACATTTTCACTTCGGCTTTCGTCTCGTCCGGCATCATCATCTCCCGCCGACTGGCCTCTCGACGCGCCGATCATATCCGATCGCTTGAGTGGCGCGTAGTGCGCCTCCTCCGGTTACAACCAACGACGTCAGCGCGGGGTCGAAATTCACAGTGCAACGGCAGCGCCTGTGCGCATAGTATGGTTTGGTTGCGCACAGGAGGGGCGCAGCGCCCCTCGTTCGATTCGGATGAAGACAAGGAGGAAACCCAATGAGGACATGGCTTCGCGTTGCGCTTGGATTGTCGCTCGGCCTGCCGCTTGCGCTGTCGACGCTCGTCCCCGCCGGCGCCCAGACCCCGCTGACGACGCTCCCTTCCGCCGGCCCCCAGCCCCCGGCGAGTCCGCACATGGAGATCATCCATCATCCGAACTACGACAAGACGGTGTTCATGCCGTTCGTGCCGGGCATCAAGATCAAGAGCGGGAAGATTCTCTGGCTCGCCGGCACTACGGCGCTGCCGGTCTATCACGACCACCCGCACAAACGTGAGCAGATCCAGCAGTACATGACCGGCAATCTCGAAGAGCAGACCAAGCGCACGATGGACGGCATCAAGCAGACGCTCGACGCTGCCGGCGCCAGCTTCAAGGACGTGGTGCACATGTTCGTGTTCCGCGCTCGCCCGCAGATGGGCGACATCGGCCGCGCCGCGCGGGTGATCAACAGCTACTTCGCGCCCTACGCCCACAAGCCGACCTCGACCAACATCGCCGTGCTGGAGCTCGGCGAGCCCGAACAGCTGATCGAAATCCAGATGTTCGCGGTCGTGGATTAGGCGCGCGACCGCCCTGGCGTGGGCCGGCCGAGCGCGAAGGCGAGCGGATGCGGCGCGCGTCGGCGATGCGCGTCGCCGCAGGTGGGCCGTATGCGGATCGTCGCACGCACGGCTTGTGTGTGAAGACGCGCCGATGAAACACGCGTCTACCACTTCGCGGCGCATCACATTGCTCGACAAAATCGTCCGGAATGAGCGGATACAGACGGTTCTACATTCGAAGCGCATGCTCGTGCGGGAGCGATATGACCAGCGCGCGGTACGTGCTCACTCCAACACGATATTGTTTGTGCGGATCACCTGACCCCAGCGCTTCACCTCGTCCTTTATGAATGCGGCCGTTTCAGCCGGCGTGCGGCCGTCAGGCTCGATGTTGAGCGCGCGGAATTTCTGTTGCACGTCGGGCATCTTCAGCACCTCGATCGTCGCCTTGGCGATCTGGTCCTGCAGCTCCGGGCCA
>DASQXF010000582.1:0-8672 GCA_035639895.1 Xanthobacteraceae bacterium | reverse complement strand
GCCCGGGGGTTCTTCGAGCGGAACGGGCGCCGCGATTGCCGCCGGGCTTTGTCTCGGCGGACCTGGCACAGATACGGGTGGGTCTATTCGCGTTCCGGCATCCTGGTTGGGCATTACTGGGATCCGGCCAACCTTCGGGCTGGTCAGCCTCGATGGCGTCTACCCCAGGTCGCGCAGCCTCGACTGCGCTGGACCACTCGCCCGAAACGTTCACGATCTCGCGCTGCTACTGGACGTGATGGCGGGCTTCGATCCCAAGGACCCGAATTCGGCATGGGCCCAGCCGCGCACGAGCTATGCGACAACGCTCGAAAACGGTATCAAGGGCCTGCGCTTTGGCGTCGTCCAGCACTACACGTTCAAGGATGTGGACGAGCCGGTCGCCAAAGCCGTACGAGATGCGAGCCAAACGCTCGCGCGTCTCGGGGCTGAGATTAAAGAGATCCGCATCGAGCCGCTGGAAGGCCGTCTCGACTATTCCAAGCTGTTCAACGAGATCCTACTCTACGAATTCAATCAGATACTCGGCGATCAGTATCGCAGTACGACGAACGCGGCGGAACTCTTCGGCCCAATCGTCACGAACAACATCGATGTGGGCTCAAAGGTCACAAAGGAGCAATACGAAGGACGCATCCGCGAGAGGCCCTCGATCATCGCTGAGGTGAAACAGGCGTTCCGGGATGTCGACGCTCTGCTGACCCCCGCGCTGCCGACGACCGCTCCCCTCCTCAAAGCGTCCGCCCAGGACTTCGGAAGAGGGCGGCAATTCACCATTCCATTTAGCTATACTGCTTTGCCGTCGGTTGTCGTTCCTTGCGGCTTTTCGCCCGACGGGCTGCCAATCGGTCTTCAAGTGGTGGGCGACCACTTCCAGGAGGCCCTGCTGCTTCGGATCGCCGCTGCGTACGAGACGGAGACCAAGTTCAACACCAAACGCCCGCCGGTGTTCTTCGCCGGCTAGTCGTGGACTTGGGCTGCTGTCAGCTTCTCGACCGAGTGTGCTTTGACCCGAGCACGATCGCGACCAGGGCCAGGCGGCGCGCGGGTTGGCAACTAAATTTAATACGATGCCGTCGACACTATTAGTTCTTCATTACTTCTTCTGCGCCCGGCAACACGCGTGCCAGACCTTCTCCGGCGTCGCCGGCATGTCGAGATGCGCGCCGGCGCCGCCCGGGATGGCATCGGCGACGGCGCTCATGAGCGCGGGAATCGCGGCAATGGTGCCGGCTTCGCCCGAGCCCTTCACGCCAAGCGGGTTGGTCTTCGCCGGCACCGCGTGGATCGCATCCTTGAACAGCGGCAGGTCGGCGGCGCGCGGCATGGCGTAGTCCATGAACGAGCCGGTGATCAGCTGTCCGCCCGATGCATCGAACACCGCCTGCTCCATCATGGCCTGGCCGAGCCCCTGCGCGATGGCGCCGTGGGTCTGGCCCTCGACGATCATGGGATTGAGCGGCTTGCCGCAATCGTCGACCGCGGCATAGGCGACGAGCGCAAGCGCGCCGGTCGCCGGGTCGATCTCCACCTCGGCGATGTGGCAGCCGTTGGGAAAGGTGAGCGGGGTCTCTGCATTGGTCTTGGTATCGAGATCCTCGGCAATGTCGCCGCGCTTCTTCATCTCCCTGGCGCGCGCCGCGAGATCGAACAGCGATATGGCGCGGTCGGTCCCGACGACGCTGAAGCGTCCGTCGCGGTATTCGATGTCGGATTCCGCGGCTTCCAGCACGGTTGCGGCGATCGCCTTCCCTTTCGCGAGCATTGCCTCGACGGTCTTGATCATGGCGTGGCTCACGGTCATGGCGGAGCGCGAGCCGACCGAGGCGTAGCCCGCGATTTCCAGCGCCGAGTCACCGTGCCGATGCTCGATCTGCTCGGGCTTGATGCCGAGCCGTTCCGCCAGCAGCGGGGTGAACACGGTGGCGTGGCCTTGCCCTGTCGATTGCACGTTGAGCCCGAGCACCAGCGTCTCGCCGCCGGGAAAGCTCAGCGATGTGCCTTCGAGCGGGACGCCGCCGGCATGCTCGAGTATGCAGGAGAGGCCGATGCCGCGATATTTGCCGCGTTTGGCCGCTTCGCGCCGACGCTGCTTGAAGCCGTCGTAGTCGGCAAGCGCCAGCGCCTTGTCGAGCAGGGCGGCGAACTCGCCGCTGTCGATCGTGGTGCCGACCGCCGTCTTGTAGGGCATCGCCGAAGGTTTGATGAAATTGCGTCGCCGCAGCTTCACCGGATCGATGCCGGTCACGCACGCCGCTTCATCGATGACGCGCTCGAGCATGAAGTTCGCCTCCGGCCGACCGGCGCCGCGGTAGGGCGCGGTCGGCGTCGTGTTGGTGAACACGCAGCGCACGCTCATGTCGATACGCGGGATGTCGTACATGCCGGGCAGGCAGCGGGTGAGGTTCATGGTCTGAATGTTGGCGCCCACGGCTCCGATATAGGCGCCCATATTTGCGAGGTGACGCACGCGCAGCGCTAAGAATTTTCCCCGTTCGTCGAGCGCTAGCTCGACATCGCTTAAGGTGTCGCGCGCGTGGTTGTCGCTGAGGAATGCCTCCGCCCGGTTCGACATCCAATGCACCGGCCGGCCAAGCTTGCGTGCCGCGACAAGAATCGCGAGGTATTCGGGATAAGGCCCCGTCTTCAACCCGAACGCGCCGCCGACGTCCTCGGTGACGACCCGCAGGCGCTGCGCGGGAACGCCGAGAATAGGCGCAAGCCCGTCGCGCAATGCGCGCGCGCTTTGCGAGCAGCAGCGCAGGAAGTAGCTGTCGTTGGCGGCATCGTAGCTTGCGGTCGCGCCGCGCGGCTCCATCGATTGCACCATGATCCTCTGCTGGACCACGCTAACCCGCGCAACGTGCTTGGCGGATGCGATGATGCGATCGACTTCCTTCGCATTTGCATCGGGATCCGGCGCCAAGCCGGGCCAGTCCACCGCGACATTGCCGGGAGCCTCGGGCCAGACTTGCGGCGCGCCCTCGCGCACGGCTTCGCGTACGTCGACCACGGGCGTGCGCTCCTGGTAATCGACGCTCACGAGCTCGCCGGCGTCTTGCGCCGCGGTCAGCGTCTCGGCAATCACCACGGCGACCGGCTCGCCCACGTGGCGCGCGGTGTTGCCGGCAAGCGCGGGGCGGTGCGGAACGATCAGCTTCTGCCCGCCCCGGCCGGCAAGCGGCGGGTGCTGCGACACGTTGCCGATCCCATCCATGTCGGCGGCGGTGAGGACGGCGATGATCCCGGGTGCGGCCTTGGCTGCGGCGGTATCGATCGAGCGGATGTCGGCAAAGGCGTGTGGCGAACGCACGAAATAGGCTTGCGCCTGATTGGGCATCGGCGCGTCCGCCGCATAGCGTCCAAGGCCGCGCACCAATGGATCGTCTTCCAAGCGCGGCTGATAGCGTGCGCTGCGTTCAACGGTCTTTGCTTCCATCTTGGGTTCCGAATTTGGGAGATTTGTGCGGGAGCACGGTTATAGCTTAAAGCAAGCGCGGCGGGAGTCCGTTCCCCATATTTGCCGACAGCAACGCTACCTGCTCTCCATCGCCGCGCGGACGCGGGTGACAACATCGGCAGGCGTGCGGGAGACCTGCTCGACCAGCGCGCCGACCTGTTCGCCGGAGAGCGGGTCGACCTCGATCTTGAGCTTTTCGGCCTCGGCGAGATAGGTCGGATCCTGCATCGTAGCATCGAACGCGCGGCGCAGCGCCTCGACCCGCGCCGTCGGCACATTGGGCGGCAGAAAGAATGGACGGCCATATTCGAGGCGCGCCAGCATCAGCCGCAGCGCGTCGCGGTCGGCCTCGGTCTTGGCAAGATCGAGGAACAGCGGAATGTCACCGAGCTCGGGGCTCTTCTGCAGCGCCCATTGCGCGAGGATGCGAATTTTCTTCTCCGTGATCCAATTCGTATTGATGGCCTTGAGCGTCGACCAATTGGCGATCGTGCCATGCACTTCGCCGCTCTCCATCGCGAGATGAATTTTCGGCGTGCTCTCGTAACCGGTCACGACCTTGAACTTGAATCCGAAGAGCTTGTTGGCGAGCACGGGATAATCGAACTGGGTCGAGCCGGGCGCCTGTGCGCCCATCACGATTTGACTTCCCTGGGCATCCTCGAGCACCTGGGCGTGCGCGGTGTGCCACACATACATGACCTGCGTCTCGCGGTTGGTGCTGCCGAGCCAATTGAGCTTGACCGGATCGAAGCGGGCCCCGGTGGGCTGCAGCAACGGAGTCGTCGGCATGCCGTTGAACGATGCCCCCATGACCGTGCCGTCGAACGGACCGGTGTGGTAGAGCGCGTTGGTCATGGTGAGGCTGCCGGCGCCCGGCTGATTCTGCACGACAATGGTCGGTTGGCCCGGGATATGCGCCGCCATGTGGCGCGCCAACAGCCGCGCGTTGATGTCGTAGCCGGAGCCCACACCGACGCCGACAATGAGCCGCAGCGTCTTGCCACGGAAGAAGGCGGCGACGTCGTCGTGCTGGGCTGCCGCAGGGGCGGCGGCCGCGAGGAAAATGAGCAGGACGAGCAACGCTTTTTTCATTACTGCGGAGCTGCCATCTAGAGTCGATCCGCCAGCGCGGCGGCCGTCTCCTTGCCGGATACGACCGGAACGATCTCGAAGTCGATGAGGTCGGACCATTCGGCGACCCACTGCTGAAAGAGAGTGACGTCGCTGCATTCCATCAATTGGAAACAACGGCCTAGGTCGGCTGCAACCCAGCTGTTCACGAATTCCACGCCCTCAGGCGTGCGCCGACCGTTGTCGCGGAACCGCCGGTAAACGGACTTGGCGTCCTGGTTCCGGAATTCCTCGATCACCATGAACAACATCACCAGCTCTCGTCCTTCGACTCGGGCATTAGGCCGCCGCGCGCTCCTCGCCGGGCTCGAGCGGCAGTTTCACCGGCTGCTTGCGTTTGGCCGACAGATCGAGCGCCTTGGTCAACATCAGCCGGTTGTGCGCCTCGGCAGCGGTCGCCGCTTGCGTCGGGAGGCCGAGCGCAATCCGGTTGAGCCAGGATTCGGTTTCGTCCCGCATCGGGCCGCGCAATTCGCCGAGCGCCATGTCGCCGGGCGGATAGCTGCCCATGAAATCGACCAGCCGGCGCTCGTCCGGCGCGTAGCCTTCGTTCTGCGGCGCCGAGACCGCGAGCACCATGTCGCGATGGGTGTCGTCGATCGTCATCACGCCATCGGTGCCGTTGATGCCGACCTCGAGGCTGTAGACGGCGCCGGGCCACGTCACCGGTAGCGCCCAGGAAATGTTGAGGTGATAAAGGCTGCCGTCGGCGAACATGATCATGCCGGCAGTGGCATCGATACCCTCGTACGCCGGCCCCAGCACCTTGTCGATCGAGCGCGCATAGCATTCGACCGGGGTCTTGGCCTCCATGTACCACATCACGATGTCGAGCGCGTGCGTGCCGGAGATCACCATCGGCGAGATCGTCTTTGGGTCGTCGGTGCGCTTGTAATTGTCGATGGCGACGAGCCGGTTCATGAAGGCGCGCGAGGTGACCAGCGTCACGTCACCGAGCGCGCCGGTGCGCACTTTCTCCTTGGCCGCGAGCCATTTGCGGCGGAAGCGCTGGGTGTAGCCCACCACCGCGTCGAGGTTGGCGTCGCTGATCGCCTTGAGCACCTGGGCGGATTGCGCGAGATCGGTGGCGAGCGGCTTCTCGATCAGCATCGGCACGCCACGCTCGACCGCCGACATGATCGGATCGACGTGGAGATGCTCGTCGGTGGCGATAATGGCGCAAGTCACCTCCGGGCGCTTGAGCAGCTCGCGATGATCCTGGGTGACGAAATCGGCGCCGATCTTCTCCGCAACGTACAAGCCGCGGTTATGGTTCTTCTCGGCGATGCCGATCCATTGCACGGCGGGATGGCGCGCTGCGACTTCGCCGCGAAAGAGTCCGACCCGGCCGGCGCCGACGATGGCGAGCCCAACGCCCTTCGGCTTTGGTCTCATCGCTTGCCTCCGACCATTTCGGCAACGGCGGACAGCGCGGCATTCGACAGCGGCAGCTCGACCGGCTCGTTGCGCTCGGCGGAAAGATCCGCAGCTGTGTAGGTCTCCATGACGAGGCGCGCGCTTTCGGGTGTCACCATCACCGGCCGGTCCATAATGCAGGCCTCCAGGAAGTGGATGGTTTCCGGGCCCATCTGCCCCGCGAACACGTGGTCGACCTGTTCGCCTGGCATGGTCGACATGGGAAAACGGGTGCCTTCCGAGACGGTATTGAGCCACGCGTCGCGATGGGTGTCATCGAGGATGAGCGCGCCCTCGGTGCCGGTAATCTCGACCCAGGTCGAGCAGAAATTGGGATAGCTCGGCGGCAGATTCCAGCCGCCGCCGACCGTGACCAGCGTGCCGTCGTCCATGGTGACGATCGACGACATGGTATCGTAGGAGCCGTTGACCGGCTGCATGTAGCCGTAGGCGCCCTGCGAGTAGACACGCACGGGCTTGGCCGGCTCGAGCAGCCAGAACACGAAATCGAGATCGTGGGTTGATTCCATCACCACCGGCGAAAGCTTCACGCGCTTGGCGATCTTGGTGCCGAGGCCGCGGCTCAAATGCCGGCTCACCATCACCGAGACGACTTTGCCCAATGTGCCGTCGGTAATTTTCTTCTTGGCGTAGGCGAATTTCGGGTTGAATCGCTGCGAATAGCCGATGGTGAACTTGAGTCGGCCGCGCTTGGCAAGCGTGATCAGCTCGTCCGCTTCCCACAGCTCGATCGCGATCGGCTTCTCCAGCAGCACGTGCTTGCCGCCTTTGAGGCAATCGCGCGCGATCGGGTAATGGTTTTGCTCCGGTGTGGTGCAGATATAGACCACCGAAATGTTCGGGTTCTTGATGATGTCGCGGTAATCGAGCGTCGCGCTCGCAGGCGAGGTGAGCGCTTTGACCTCGGCCAGGCGATCCGGGCGGATTTCGCAGATGTGCAGCTTATCGACCAGCGCCGAGCGCGAAAGGGTCTCGGCGCGGATGCCGCCGCACCAGCCGGTGCCGATCACTGCGACTTCGACTCGTTGCACTTGATTTTCCCTTGTTGCCGCCTCTCCACATGGTCATGCCCGCGAAAGCGGGCATCTAGTAAACACCTGACTATCCGATGTGGCACCGTCGCGCCAGCCCGCCTGACTTGTGATTACTGGATCATGCGCTTGCGCGGATGAGGACGCCGAAAGCGCGGTAGAAAATGCCTCAAGTGCGTTCTCGCATCCCGAACACCTCCGCTGCGAACCGCGGGTAGACTTCCACGAGTTGCGGGGCGACGGCGGTGCGCAGGATGCGCAGCGTCTCGGGGGAGGGCGCGGGCGTCACTGGCACGTACGACGGGTCGTCGAAACGGAATCCGGTGTTCTCAACGACCTCGGCGGCCGTATGTCCGGGGTGCACGCTCGCAAGCGTGAAGCGCCGCCGCCCCCTTCGGTCAAAGCTGAACAGGCAGCGATTGGTGATGAGCGCGACCGGACCACCCGGACGATAAACATTGTCCGCGCTCGTCCCTGGCGCGCTGATGAAATCGACCTTCTCGACCAGCGTGCGGCGGCTGTGCTCGAGCCGGAACAGGATCACCTTGGGGACGACGTAATAAAGGTAGGCCGAGCCGAACGAGCCCGGAAAGCGCACCTTGGGCTTCGCATAGTCGCCGATGCCCACAAGATTGATGTTGCCCTCGCCGTCGATCTGTCCGCCCGAGAGGAAGAAGGCGTCGATGCGGCCCTGCCCGGCGCAGTCGAACAGCTCGCGCCCGCCGTCGGTGAAGAAGGTTTGCCGCCGGCTCCCCAGGAGCGACACATAGGGCCGGCCACGGCCGCGCTCGCGTGCCAGCAACGCCGCCGCCGCAGGAATGGGCGAGGAGGCACCGACCGCCACGTGACGGGCACCGCCGATCAGGCCGGCAATGGCGTCAGCGAGCAGTTCCTCGTTGCGGTAAGTCTCGTTAGGCAAGACGAGCACTCTCCGTTGTCATTGCCGGGCTTGACCCGGCAATCCATCGACCTTCGCAAACACTTCTTACGAAGGGGATGGATGCCCGGGCCAAGCCCGGGCATGACGAAGTGATAGGGGACTCACGCGGCACGTTGGGCATGCACGTGCCGATCGAGATAGGCGGCAAATCCCTCGGCGCTCGCGGCCATCCGCGCGTATTCCGCAAGATGCGCCGCATCGGCCCCGTAATGATCGGCAAGCGCAAGCGGCCAAGCGCCGTTCGGCGCGACCGCAATCGCTTCGATATAGAAGCCGCCGAGTGCCCCGGCGGCGAGCGTGGGATCATCGAACAGATTTCCCTCGTGAAGCCTCTCCACCGTCACCACCGTCTTTGCCGCCGCATGCGCCATGGTGGCGAGCTCGCGGTCGCGGCCGATCCAGATGTTGCCCTCGCGGTCGGCGAGCGGCGCATGGAACAGCGCGACGTCGGGCCGGATCGCCGGCAACAGCACGATTGCATCGTCGTCGCCGAACGGGTTGTCGATGACCTTCCAGTCCTTGCGCTGCGCCAGCACGTCGGATCCGATCAGCCCGCGCAGCGGCATGAAGGGAACACCTTTCTCCGCTGCCTGAAACGCGGCATGCAGCGCCGGGCAGGTCGCGTCTTTCACGCGGATCGTGCCGGCGGTCACCGCGGCGGTGAAGCGCG
>DASQXF010000581.1:0-4582 GCA_035639895.1 Xanthobacteraceae bacterium | reverse complement strand
AAGTCATGACAAATGGGGCTTATGTACAGCGGGGCCGGCCGGTGTGGCGGGCAGTCGCGCGTTTGTGAACACCGGCGTCGCTCTTCCTTATCGGCGTCGCGCACCCCATATCTGCGGCCAAGCTCCAAGTCCACCACTGCCCTGCCCAGGATGGCAGGCCATCCCGACCTCGCGGATGGCGCTGCAGGTATGCCCATGCTCGACCGACCGACCTCCGATCTCGCCACTCAGCCCGCCGTTATCCCCGAGGACGGGGCGCTGCTCGATGCCTATTCCCGCGCCGTCATCGACGTCGTCGAGCGGGTCGGACCTGCGGTGGTGCGCCTCGATGTGCCCGCGAACGCCGACCAGCGTCGCGGCGGCACCGGATCGGGCGTCATTGTCGCGCCCGACGGACTCGTGCTCACCAACAGCCACGTCGTCGGGAACGCCGCGCGGGTAACCGCCGCCACGGTTGACGGTCGAACCTTGACTGCGCGGGTGGTCGGCGATGATCCGGATACGGATCTCGCGCTGGTGCGCGTCGACGCTCCGGTGACGCTCCCGGCCGCGCCGCTTGGCAATTCCAAGCTGCTCAAGCGCGGCCAACTCGTGATCGCCATCGGCAATCCATTTGGGTTCGAATCGACGGTCACGACGGGCGTGGTTTCTGCCCTCGGCCGATCGTTGCGCGCACGTTCGGGAAGGCTGATCGACGACGTGATCCAGACCGACGCCGCACTCAATCCTGGCAATTCGGGCGGCCCGCTCGTCTCCTCCCATGGGGAGGTCGTGGGGATCAACACGGCGGTGATCATGGGTGCGCAAGGCATCTGCTTTGCGGTTGCCGCCAATACGGCGAGCTTTGTGCTCGGCGAGTTGGTACGGCACGGCCGGGTGCGGCGTGCCTATATCGGCATTGCCGCCCAGCAATTCGCGCTGTCGCGCCGCCGGCAGCATGCCGCCGGGCTCACACAAGGGACGGCGGTCATGGTCGCCAGCATTGAGCCAGGCAGTCCGGCCGAACAGGCCGGGCTCGTCGCCGGCGACATTATTCTCGCGCTCGACAACGTTGCGATCACCGGCGCGGATGATCTGGTTCGCATGCTCACCGGGGACAAGATCGGGCGTACGGTGGAGGTCGAGGCGCTGCACAACGGCAGCCGGCGCGTGCTCTCGCTCGTGCCGCAAGAGCGCGTGCCCCGCGGCTGATCAATCGGGCGGCGAAGGCGGGGGCTTTCGCATGCGCAGGGCCGTCAGCCACTTTTTACCGAACAGCGCGAATATCGCCGCGCCGTAGCATGCGCCTCCAATGAGCACGAGCAGGGCGAGCGTGCTCTCGTCGCGCCAGGACGTCCATTCTGCAAACAACCGAGCGACAGGGCCTTGCGCGAGCCCCAGCACCGCTGCGAGCGCAAGACCGGCGGCGGTCAGCCTTACCGTCGTGCTCCGCAAGGCAGGATCGAATGCGAGGTGACCCCGGCGCGCCGCGTACCAGACGACAAGCCCGAGATTGAGCCAGGCGCCGATCGAGGTCGCGAGCGCAAGGCCAACCTGCGCCAACGCGGTGAAATAGTAAAAAGCAGCCTTGAAGCCGACGTTGACCCCGACCGCGGTCAACGATGCTTTCATTGGCGTCGCAGTATCGCCGCGGGCGAGAAACGTCGCGGTGACGCTGCGGATCAGAACGAAGGGCAGCAAGCCCAATGCATAGGCAGCGAGCGTCTGCGCGGCCGCGGTCGCGTCCGCAGCGGTGAACCTTCCGCGCATGAACAGCGCGCGCATGATGAGATCGGGAAGGAGGAGAAAAGCCACAAGGCAGGGTATCGAAAGCAGCAATGTCAGCTCGATAGCGCGGCTCTGCGCCCGACGCGCGCCTGCTTCGTCACTGGCCGCGATCCGGCTCGCCATTTCCGGCAAAAGCACGGTGCCGACGGCGATGCCGATGACCCCGATCGGCAGCTGATTGAGCCGATCGGCATAGTAGAGCGCCGAAAGCGCGCCAGCAGCGAGGAAACTCGCGATGATGGTATCGGCAAACAGTGCGATCTGCGTGCCGGCCGAGCCGATCGTCGCCGGCCCGAGCGCGTTGAAGAAGCGTTTGACGTCCTGATCCCATTTCGGCCGGCGGAATACCGCCATCACACCGTTGCGCAACGTGTCGCCACCGACCAAAAACGTCTCGAGAATGCCGGCGATGAGCACGCCCCACGCGGCGGCGTGGCCTGGCGTCGGAAAAAATATCGCCACCGCGAGTGCGGCCATCATCGATAAATTGAGCAGGATGGGTGCCGCCGCCGCCGCGGCAAAGCGGGACACTGCGTTGAGAATACCGCCGTAAAGCGTCACCAAGGACATGAGCAGCAGATATGGAAATGTGATCCGCGTGAGCTCGACGGCGAGCGCGAAGCGGCCGGGATCTTCGGAAAAGCCAGGGGCGAGCAGCGAGATCACCGCCGGCGTGAAGACCAGCGCAATGACGACCAGAAGTCCGACGAACACGAAAAGGATGGTGAAGACGCGGTCGGCGAACAGCCGTGCGGGGTCCGGCCCGTCCTGTTCGCGGATGCGTGCATAAGCCGGCACGAAAGCCGCATTGAATGCGCCCTCGGCGAAGATTGCACGGAAGTGGTTCGGAAGCCTCAGCGCGACGAAGAAGGCGTCCGCGACAGGCCCGGCGCCGAGTATGGCTGCCAGCATCACGTCACGGAAAAAGCCGGTAATGCGCGATACCAGCGTCAAGCCGCCGACGGTGAAAATGCGTCCAATCATCGGCTCGCCCGCTGCTACGGCTGCGAGGTCAGGAGAATCGCACCCGATTATAGTAGGGTGCTGGCAGCGCCGTCGTCCGGATGAGCGCGCCGAAGTCCGGGAGTCTTGGAACAGAGCCTTCCGCGCATTGCGCTCATGCGGGCTGCATGACCGAGCGGCACGAGAGATTGACGCCCCTCACCCGCCCAGCGCGCGTCGCACGGCGTCGATAATCCGGTCCTGGGTCGTTTGATCGAGATAGGCGTGCATCGGCAGGCTGATCACTTCCTCGGCGAGCCGCTCGCTCACCGGCGCGCCGCCGGCAGCGATCGGAAAGCGCTGGTAAGGCTGTTGGCGATGCAGCGGGATCGGGTAATGGATTGCCGTCGGAATACCTTCCATCTTGAGCGAGGCCGCGAGGCCATCGCGGCGGCCGGCTGGAAGGCGGATGGTATATTGCGCCCAGACCGAGGTTGAGCCCGGCGCGAGTCTCGGGGTGGTCGCAACATCCGCAAGGCCCGTGGAGTAGCGGCGCGCAATGCGTTCGCGCGCCAGAATCTCCTCGGGGAAGATCTTCAATTTCTCCATCAGCACGGCCGCCTGGATTGTATCGAGCCGGCCGTTTAGCCCAATGCGCACGCAATCGTACTTGCCGCGCCCCTCGCCATGAACGCGCAGGCTGCGGACTACTTGCGCCAGCTCGTCGTCGTCCGTGATCACCGCCCCTCCGTCCCCGTAGCAACTGAGCGGCTTCGCTGGAAAGAAGCTCGTTGCAGTCGCCGGGGCGAGCGCGCCGATGCGGCGATTCTTGTATGTCGCACCGAACGCCTGGGCTGCGTCATCGAGCACGAACAGGTCTTCCGCCTCCGCGATCGGCATAATGCGATCGTAGTCCGCGGGCTGCCCGAACAGATCAACCGGTATGACAGCTTTCGGACGAAGCCCGGCCGCGCGCGCGGCGGCGCACGCTTCTTGCAAGCTTGCGGGATCCAGATTGAAGCTTCGCTCCTCGACGTCGGCGAAGACGGGCGTAGCACCAACCAGCGCCACGACTTCGGCAGTCGCAGTAAAAGTAAAGCTCGGGCAGATGACGGCATCGCCCGGCCCTATCCCCTGCGCCATCAACACCATGACCAACGCATCGGTGCCGCTCGCGCAGGTGACCACGTGGCGCGCGCCGCAGAACTCGGAAAGCTTGATTTCGAGTTCGCGAACTTCGGGCCCCAGGATGAATTGGCAATGCCCCAGCACGCGGGCAATCGCGTCGTCCACCGATCGCCCGAGCCGCCGCCGCTGCGCGGCGACGTCGATAAACGGGATAGGCACGGGATCGAGGCGAGCGCGCTGATTCATCGAAGGTACTGAGACGATCGTCTCGGCCAAGCAGGCACGTCAGCCGGTCAGCCGGCGGGGGCCGCTGCGGCGACGGCTCGCACTCGCCATCGGGCGCCGCTCGAGACAGCGGATGGCGATCTCAAGACTTGCCACGCCTTCCTCGCCCGTCACTGCGGGCTCCCTGCCCTCGCGGATGGCCGCGACAAAGGCCTGCAGCTCGGCGCGCAACGGCTCGGCGTGGCCGACCGAGAGATGACGCATGGAATAGCTGCCGTCGGGCTGGAAACCGAAGCATTCGGTGACCTGCCGTGTCAGCAGATCGCCCATGACGTACTTGTTGCGCGTCGCGATGGTGACATTGCGTGCCTTGAAGGGTGTGAGCCAATTCGTGTTGATGTGCGCGAGCACGCCGGAGGTGGTCCGGAACTGCAGCAGCGCGATGTCCTCTCGCTCGGCAACCGCATTCGAGAGTTGCGGCTGCACCTCGGCGATCTCGGAGTCGGTGAACCAACGGATG
>DASQXF010000580.1:0-2921 GCA_035639895.1 Xanthobacteraceae bacterium | reverse complement strand
GCAGACACACGAATCCTTTTCTGTCTTGGATTTGTCCGGCAGGGCCTGCGAGACAGTCGCGTCGTTGGCAGCGGTGGGCTCTCCTCGCTTGCAGGCCTCATTGATCAGCGGCGGGCGGCGCGCAGCAATACCATCGCCGCGGGGGGAGCGCGATGTGCGCATGCAATGGACCGGCGGGTCCTCGGCATCTACTCTGCGCCGTCGTGTGCAACCCAGTGGCCGTCGCAGGAGGGATTGCCATGCCGGAGTTCCCCGGCGTCTTCGTCGAAGAAGCGCCTGCGGGCGCGCGACCCATCGAGGGCGTCGGCACATCCACGGCCGCGTTCGTCGGAGCGGCGCCGTCCGGGCCGGTTGTCGCCCCGCTCAAGGTGCACAGTTTTGCCGAGTACGAGGCGCAGTTCGGCGCACTCGCCGTCGAGATGCCGCTCGGCTACGCGGTCCAGCATTTCTTTCTCAACGGCGGCCGCGAAGCGTGGATCGCGCGCATCGTGCCGGCCGGGTCGACGCTCACCGATGCGGACTTGTCCAGCCCGGCGCTGGAAACACAGCAGCGCGGTCTCTGGCTCCTCGAACATGCCGCCAATTTCAACATCCTCTGCATCCCGCCGCTGTCGCGCACCACCGACGTCGGACGCACGACCTGGGATGCCGCGATCGCCTACGCCACGCGCCGCCGCGCCATGGTGATCATCGATCCGCCGGCGTCCTGGGCAGCGGCACCGACGCAGTCGCAGATCACTGCATTGGCAAACGCAAGCGCGAATGCGGCGCTCTATTATCCGCGGCTGCAGGCGTCCCAGCGCGACAATCAGCCCGCGAGCTTCGCGCCCTGCGGCGCCGTGGCCGGCATCTATGCCCGCACGGATGCTTCCCGCGGCGTCTGGAGAGCCCCGGCGGGCGCGCAGGCAAACGTGCTCGGGGTAGACGGTTTGAGCGCCGCGCTTTCGGACGCGCAGCTTTCGCAGCTTAACGCCATCGGGGTCAACGCCGTGCGCACACTTCCCGACGGCGCCATCGTGCTCTGGGGTGCGCGCACGCTCGCGGGCGACGACACCGCCTTCAAATTTGTTCCGGTGCGGCGCCTGGCGCTGTTTATCGAGTCGAGCATCACGCAAGGCCTGCAATCGTTCGTGTTCGAGACGAATGGTCCATCGCTCTGGCAGCGGCTGCGCACAAGCGTCGAGGATTTCCTGCTCGGCCTATTCCACCAAGGAGCGTTGCAGGGAGAGAGGCCGCAGGAGGCCTTTTTCGTTCGCTGCGACGCCTCGACCATGACCCAGCAAGACATCGACCGGGGCATCGTCAACCTGGTGGTGGGCTTCGCGCCGCTCAGACCCGCCGAATTCGTCATCATCGGCATCGGCAGCTCGGGCAAGTCGCACGCGTCCGCGAGCTTTCTTTTGCAGCACCATTGCATCCACACCGCTCGCTACTCGCTGCGCGTGGTGTGGGACGGCGAGCAGATCGCGGGCGTGCGCCGCGTGCGCGGGCTCGCCCGGCTTAGTGAGCTGGTGACGGTTCACGACGGCAGCGACCCGAATGCGTCGCGCATCATCGTGGGACCGACCAAGTTCGAACCGGTGACCATCGAGCGCGGCATCACCCATGACGATGCCTTCGAAAAATGGGCGCAAGCGATGCAGCAAGGCGCAGGGCCGGCGCCGCGCAAGGATGTGCGGATCGAACTCCATGACAACGAGCGGCGGATCACGGTTGCCTGGATGCTCAGGGGAGCGCTTCCAATCAAGTTGGAAGCGCCCGATCTCAATGCCGCGGGGAACGATGTTGCCATCGAGCAGCTGACGCTCGCATATGAGGGGCTCGAGCGCGACGACCCGCCCGATGGCGGCTAACACCAATCCGCCATGTCCCAAAGGCTCATCGGTTGGACGCAGATGCCGCTTGCGAGGGAACCGCGTGCCGCAAAATCGCAGCCATGGCTTTCCCGCTTGGCATGGCTTTGCCTGTTCGCCCTCGTGCTTGTGCTGCTGTCGCCCTATCTGCTGGTGCCGCTCTATCGCGTCATCAACCCGATCTCGACCTTGATGCTATGGCGCTGGGCAACGGGCGCGCGCGTCGAGCGAAGCTTCGTGCCGATCGAGCGCATGGCACCGGCGCTGCCGGTGACCGTCATCGCGTCCGAGGATGGTCGCTTCTGTACCCATCGCGGGATCGATTGGCAGGAGCTGCGGGAGCGGCTCGAGGACGTCGACGACATCGCCGAGGCGCGGGCGGTATCCACGATCACCCAGCAGACTGCCAAAAATCTGTTCCTGTGGCCGGGCCGCAGTTTCCTGCGCAAGGCGTTGGAACTTCCGATCGCGCTGTGGATCGATCTCGTGCTGCCCAAACGGCGTGTGCTTGAAATCTATCTCAACATCGCCGAGTGGGGCCCCAACGGGCAATTCGGCGCGGAGGCCGGCAGCCGCTACGCCTTCAACAAGTCGGTGGGCTCGCTCACTCCGCACGAGGCGGCGTTGCTGGCCGCGGTATTGCCGAACCCGCGACGGCGCAGCGCCAAGCAGCCGGGGCCGGCGGTGCGCCGGCTCGCCGCCATCTACCAGGTGCGCGGCGCAGCGCAGGCTTCGCTCGCGTCCTGTGCGAGGGGAGCCAAATAGTACGGCCCCTCGCAGCCCTGGCCTTGCCGCGCGCGATCCTCTATAAGCCCGCTTCCAAACCCGCAGGCAAGGAATTGCCTTTCCCGAGAAGTCACCAGGAGTACGATCATGGCAGTTCCGAAACGAAAAACATCGCCGTCGAGGCGCGGAATGCGTCGCTCCGCCGATGCGCTGGCGCAGCCGACCTATGTCGAGGACAAGGATTCGGGCGAGTTGCGGCGGCCGCACCACATCGATCTCAAGACCGGCATGTACCGGGGCCGCCAAGTCCTAAAGCCCAGGAAAGAGGTCTGACCGTCGCTC
>DASQXF010000579.1:0-2192 GCA_035639895.1 Xanthobacteraceae bacterium | reverse complement strand
GAGGCGATGCAAGAGATGGGCCGCGAGGATGCGGTCTCAACCGAATCGGGGTCTGACCCCGATTTTCGATTTAGTACTTCGCGTTGCCCGGCGTCCTAGGGAAGGGAATCGCATCGCGCACGTTGGCGAGGCCGGTGATGTAGGCGAGCGTGCGCTCGAAGCCGAGCCCGAAGCCCGCGTGCGGCACCGTGCCATAGCGGCGCAGATCGCGGTACCAGGCGTAATGCTCCTTGTCGATGCCACGCTCCGCCATGCGCGCGTCCAGCATATCGAGCCGCTCTTCGCGCTGGCTGCCGCCGATGATCTCGCCGATACCGGGTGCGAGCACGTCCATGGCGGCGACGGTGCGGCCGTCGTCGTTGACGCGCATGTAGAACGCTTTGATGTCCTTCGGGTAGTTCATCACGATCACCGGCTTTTTGGCGTGCTTCTCGGTGAGATAGCGCTCGTGCTCCGATTGCAGGTCCATGCCCCACTTCACCGGGAACTCGAACTTGTCCTTCGCGCGCTCTAGCACCGCAACCGCCTCGGCGTAATCCATCCGCACGAATTGCGAGCCGACAATGCCCTCGAGCTTGGCGATGAGGCCCTTCTCGATCCGCTCGTCGAAGAAGGCGAGATCCTCGCGGCGCTCCTTCAACAAGGTCTCGAGGGTGAACTTCAGCAGCTGTTCCGCCAGCGTCGCATTGTCCGAGAGATCGGCGAAGGCGATTTCCGGCTCGATCATCCAGAACTCGGCGAGGTGGCGGCTGGTGTTGGAGTTTTCCGCGCGAAATGTCGGGCCGAACGTGTAGACCTTGGTGAGCGCAAGACAATAAGCCTCCACATTGAGCTGCCCCGATACCGTCAGGAACGCCTCGCGGCCGAAGAAATCCTGCGCGAAATCCACCTGGCCCTGCGGCGTGCGCGGCAAGTTGGCAAGGTCGAGCGTCGACACGCGGAACAGCGCGCCCGCCCCTTCGGCATCGGAGCCGGTGATGATGGGCGTATTGACCCAGAAAAAGCCGTTCTCGTCGAAGAACCGGTGGATCGCCTGCGCCAGCGTGTGCCGCACGCGCGTCGCCGCCGCGATCACGTTGGTGCGCGGGCGCAAATGCGCCACCTCCCGCAGGAACTCGAGCGTGTGCGGCTTGGGTTGAATCGGATAGGTATCTGGGTCGTCCACCCAGCCGATCACCTTGATCGCCTGCGCCTGCATTTCGAACGGCTGGCCCTTCGCCGGCGAAGGCACGATCGTTCCCGTCGCCTCCACCGCGCAACCGGCCGTGAGCTTGAGCACCTCATCGGGGTAATTGGGCAGCGTGTTCGGCACAACGACCTGCAATGGGTGGAACGCGGAGCCGTCCGACAAATGCACGAACGAAATGCCCGCTTTCGAATCGCGCCGCGTACGTACCCAGCCTTTGACCGTTACGGGTAAGTCTGGCGGCGCCTGCCCGCCCAGGACCTCGCGCACGCTGCATTCGCGTTGGTCCAGGGATGGAGCGCTGTTGTTTGAAGTCATGGAGCTTTGCCTTCCTCACGCGTCCATCTAAGGCCGGGGTCGATCGTTGCAAGCTGCCCAGGTTTTTTCTCTACCCCGGTCCGCGATCAATCGTCCGGCGGCACCGGACGCGGCCGACGATCCTCGTCGATGGCGACATAGGTGAAAATGCCCTCGGTCACGGCGATCTGCTCCTCGCCGATGCCGCGCCGCACCCAGCTCTCGACCTTCACCGTGATCGAGGTTCGGCCGACCTTGACGACCTGCGCATAGCACGTCACCTCGTCGCCGATGAAGACCGGGCGATGAAAGGTCATGGCGGTGATCGCCACGGTCGCGGTGCGCCCCTTGGCGCGCCGCCGTGCAACGGCGCCGCCCGCGAGATCCATCTGCGACAGCAGCCAACCGCCGAAGATATCGCCGTACGGGTTGGCGTCGGCGGGCATGGCGATGGCGCGCAGCGCCGGCTCCGCCCGGGGTGGCTCATTGGAGCGCATCGGACTTCCATTCCCCATCGCTAGGCTGGAAATATCCTCTCCCTTGCCTCGCAACTCCATTACCCTAACCCGTCGCGCCCGGGGAGGAGCGCGTCGGAAGACGCGCTTCTCCCCGCGCATGCCGAGCTAGAATAAATGGCGGAAACCTGCTCCGCGATCACACGCTCCAGGAGGACCCTGCATGTCCAGCGACATTCTCACCGCCCGCAAGG
>DASQXF010000578.1:0-7250 GCA_035639895.1 Xanthobacteraceae bacterium | reverse complement strand
GACGATCGCGTCGTCGACTACGAAGCCGACCGACAGCGTCAGCGCCAGCAGCGTCATGTTGTTGATCGAGAAGCCGAACACGTACATCGCCGCGCAGGTGCCGATCAACGACACGGGGACCGCGAGCGAGGGAATGATCGTGGCCGAGAGCGAGCGCAGGAACAGGAAAATCACCAGGATGACCAGGACCACCGCGATGAGAAGCGATTCCTGCACATTCATCACCGAGTCGCGGATGGACACTGAGCGGTCCATGAGCACTTCCATGCGGATCGACGGTGGTATGGACGCACGGTACTGCGGCAAATGCTCGCGCACCGAGTCCACCACTGCTACCGTGTTGGCGTCCGGCTGGCGCTGGATTGCCAGCACGATGGCGCGCTCGTTGTTGAACCAGCTCGCGATCTTGTCGTTCTCGACGCTGTCGATGACGCGCGCAATCTGATCGAGGTAGACGGGTGCCCCGTTGCGGTAGGCAACGATGACCTTGCGGTACTCCTCTGCCTTGGTCATTGCGCCCGACGCCGTCAACGTCACGCTCTGCTTGGGGCCGTTGAGCGTGCCGACCGGCGTGTTGGAATTGGTCTTGGCGACGACGTTGCGGATATCGTCGAGCGAAATGTTGCGCGCCGCGGCGGCCACCGGATCGACCTGCACCCGTACCGCGAACTTCTGCGCACCGAACACCAACACCTGGGCGACGCCGGGCAGTTGCGAAATCTGTTGCGCCAGCGTGATCTCGCCGAATTCATTGACCGCCGATAGCGGCAGGGTCGGCGAGACCAAACTGATATACATGATCGGGAAGTCGCCCGGATTCACCTTACGAAAGCTCGGCGGGGTCGTCATTTCCACCGGCAGCTTGCGCGCCGCAACGGTCAGCGCGGTCTGCACGTCGAGCGCGGCGCCGTCGATGTTGCGATTGAGATCGAACTGGATCGTAATCGAGGTAATGCCGAGCGAGGAGGAGGAGGTAAGCGAGGTGATGCCGGCGATGGTGGATAGCTGGCGCTCGATCGGCGCCGCCACCGATGCCGCCATGGTTTCCGCGCTCGCCCCCGGCAGTTGTCCTTGGATGCTGATGGTCGGGAAGTCGACGGCCGGCAGCGCTGCGACCGCAAGCAGTCGGTAGGCGAAGACGCCGAGGACAATGATCGAGGCGGTGACCAGGGTGGTCAGCACCGGCCGGCGAATGCAGGTCTCCGAGAGCTTCATGGATTACGACCCGACCTTGGGAGCGCGGACGGCGACCTTGGTCCCGTTGGAGAGCAAGAGTTGCCCGTTGGTGACGACCGTTTCTCCGCCCTCGAGCCCGCTGGCGAGGACCGATTCGCTGTCGATCACGCGCGCGACCTGGACCGGCCGCACCGTCGCTACGTCGTTGTTGATGACAAAGACGTAAGTCCCGGTCTGGCTCACCTGGACGGCGGTCGACGGCACCGTGACCGCCTCCTCCTGGCGGAACGTCAATCGCACCTGGACCAGCGTGCCCGGCCACAGCAACTCGTCGGTGTTCGGCATGGTGGCGCGAACAGGCACCGTGCCCGTCGGCGCGTCCACGCTGTTTTCGATCATCGTGACCTGGCCGCTCGCGCGCCGCGGGTCGCCGGGGATGATCGCCTCGATCGAGGCGCTCTCGTTGGCGAGCGCCCGGCGCAGGTCCGGTAAGTAGCCCTGGGAAAGAGCAAACGTAACGTAGACCGGGGCGGTCTGGATGAGGCTCGCCAGCGTGGAATCCCCGGCGCGCACAAAGTTGCCCACTTTGACCGCGGCCATACTGGCGCGCCCGGTAATCGGCGCCCGGATTTTACAGTAGCTGAGCTGGACGTTGAGGTTCTCGAGTTGCGCGGTATTCGAATCGACGGAAGCCCGATAGATATTTGTTTGGGTGCGCGCGTTCTGCAGCGTGACTAGGGTGGTGGCGTTCTTGGCGAGCAGGTCGGTATAGCGCGCGACATCGCGTTCAGCCTGCTCGAGATTCGCCTTGGCGCCGGCCAGCAAGCCTTCCACCTGCCTCACCTGCGCTTCCAGCGTGCGGCTATCGAGCGTGAACAGAAGATCGCCTTCGCGCACCAATGCACCGTCGGCGAAGTGCACGGCGGTGATCTCGCTGTCTACCCGCGATTTGATCGCAACGCTGGCAATGGGCGTGACGTTTCCGAGCACCTCGATGCGAACCGGAACGACTTTGCGCGTCGCGGTCACGATCTCCACCGGCACCGCGCGCGAGGTGTTCTGGCGCGGGGCCTGTGCGATCGCGCCCCCCGACCACAAGCCGCTGCGGGTCACGGCGATGGCACAGCCGGCTGCGACGAGCACCACCACGGCCCCCGCGACTACCATGCGCTTCTTCATTACCGCGCCGTGCGAGGCTCGACCGGCCCGCCCGACTCCCTCTCTTTCTCGGTGACTCGCCCGTAACGAGTCTTTTTATTAGCGAGAACAATCTTCTAACATATCCCCATGAGCGGCCGTCGTAAAAACGGCGTAACCTTAGGTTAAAGGCCGTTCATCCTACGGGCAGATATCGCCGGGTGAACTCGAAGTCCCTTACATTTACGTGCCCAGCATGCGCGTCGCCACCTGGAACATCAATTCGATCAAGCAGAGAGTGGACAATTTGACCGCTTGGCTGGGGGAGCGGCAGCCGGACATCGTCTGTCTGCAGGAGACCAAGTGTGTGGATGAGGCCTTTCCGCGCGAGCCCTTCGAAGCGCTGGGCTATAATGTCGCGGTGCACGGGCAGAAGACCTTCAACGGCGTGGCGCTGCTGTCGAAATTCCCCCTCGAAGAGGTGACGCCGCGCTTGCCCGGTGACGAGGGCGACAGCCACGCCCGATTTTTGGAAGCGGTGGTATCGACCGCGCAGGGGGTGCTGCGCTTCGCAACGATTTACCTGCCCAACGGCAATCCGCCGGACACCGAGAAATATGTATACAAAATCAGCTGGATGGACCGACTCATTCACTACGCGCGTGAACGCCTGCAACTGGAAGAGCCGCTGGTTCTTGGCGGGGATTTCAATGTCATCCCGACCGAACTCGACGCGCGCTTCCCCGCGCGCTGGGTGAACGACGCGCTGTTCCTGCCGCGCACACGCCAGAAATTCCGCACCCTCTACCATCTCGGGCTGCTCGACGCAGTCCGAGCGGGAAACGATGGTCCCGGTCCCTTTACGTTTTGGGACTACCAGGCCGGTGCTTGGCAGAAGAACGACGGCATCCGCATCGACCATCTCCTGTTGTCACCGCAAGCCGCCGATCGACTGACCGCGGCCGGCGTGGACAAGCATGTGCGGGGCTGGGAAAAGCCCTCAGACCACGTTCCGGTGTGGGCGGATCTCGAGCTCAGCGCTTGAAAAAGCTGTCGAGCACGTTCCACGGCAGCTTGTAATTCACCCCGACGCGGACGACGTGGTCGTCGAGGTGCAGGCGCTGATTGCCTGGAAAAGCCGGACCGGGTGCGGGATTGAAATAAGACTTATCCTGCAATCCGACGTAGAGATACTCAATCTTCGCCGACCAATCCTGAGTGAGCTTGACCTCGAGACCGCCGCCGGCGGTCCAGCCCCAATGCCATTGCTGATCTGAAATGGTCCCGGCGGGAGCGACGATACTGTTCGCCACGTTGGCGAGTGCGCCGCCTGCCGTGGCGTAGAGGAGCCAGTTGTCCCGCGCGTAGCCGACGCGGCCCCGGAAAGTCGAGAGCCACTGCTCCCTCACTTCATTGCTGAACGCAGCATTGGGCGGAAACTCGATGGCGCTGCCCTTCTTGTTCGCAGCCGAGATGTCACCCTCCAAGCCAAACACCGCATTCCCGCCCTGGACGTTGAAGCCCGACGTTATTCCGATGATGCCGCCGCTAAGATCGAAGTGCGGTGTCTGATCGGTCCCAGTTGCGTTGCCATGCAACGCCGCTCCGCCCCATGCGCCCCCGCCGGCGATGCCGACGTAAGAGCCGGCCCACGTCGCAATCGCAGGGACCTTGTAGATCGGTGCAATGCTCAGATCAGCGGCAAGCGCCGGCGCCAGTCTCGCCGACGCCGAAACCAATGCCAATGCCGCCGTGCTTGCGCACAGCGTTCTCTTCATTCCGAACCTCGACGCGACGCATCCCGCATTGGAGAACAGACATAGGCGCACCCCGGCTCGGGTGTCTATCAACGGGCGGCACTGCGCGGCAGATTTCCGGGACCTGTGGCACGAACGCCACAGGTACTCACTCCCGGCGGTTTTTCAGCCAATCTTCCAAGTACTTGCCGGCCAGGGCTCGGTCGCCCTCGCTGGCCTGGGCAAGCGCGCTGGCATACATCTCCGTAATCCACGTCTCGTCCGGGCCGGCGGCGTCCTTCGCCACGATGAGCCAAAACAGCCCGAGCGCCGCTTGGCGGGAAACCTCTTCGCCTTTGAACAGCATGCCCCCGAGCAGCGCCTGCGCCCGGTGATCTCCTTTATTGGCAGACAGGCGCAACCAGCGTGCCGCCTGGATCGCGTCCTTGGGTGCGCCTTTGCCGAGCAGGTACAGCCGTCCGAGGTGGTATTGGGCCTCGGGGTCGGCGTAATACGCGGCGGCGTAGCGGAACATCTCACGCGCAACGTTGGGATCGGCCTGCAACTTTCCGGAGATGCCGTCGAGATGATAGAGCCCGAGCGTCACGAAGGCGTTGGCCAAGTAGCGCGCATTCGGCGTGCCGGCGCTATCGTCCCCGTGCGTCGCGGTCAGGCGGCGGAAATAGTCGTAGGCGCGCGCCTTGTTCACGTTCACGCCGTCGCCGTCGGCGTACATCCGTCCGAGCTTCCAGATGGCAGCCGGCACGCCCTGTTCGGCGGCGTATTCGAGCTCCGTCAGCGCTTGCGCGGTCTTGCCTAGGCGCAGCGCCTGGGTGCCCGAGCGGAACGCTTCGAGTGGCGTCGGCGGCACGGCCGAGCGGGGCGGCAGCGCAAGCGGCGCGACCGGCGCAGCTGAGGGCACGGCCACAAGCGGAGTGCCGAGCGATGTGTTGCCAGCCGCGGGGCTGGGAATGCTGTCGGGCAGCGGCACGCTCGTCCCTTCAGGGGCGCGGGTGCCGTCGAAGCTGATGGCCGGCGACAGACCGATGGCGACCCCAAGCAGCGCGATGCTTGCGACGATCTTAGATATCCGCATAGCACGCCCTCTCGGCCGCCGCGCCGGGATGGGTGACCGCGCCGTCGCGCGCCGCTCCCACCTGCTGGGCGTACTTCCACAGATACCCTGACGTGAATTCGGGTTGCCGGGGCTTCCACGCCTTGCCCCGCGCCTCGAGCTCAGCCTTGGTGAGCTTGATCTCGAGCGTGCCCTTCACCGCATCGATTGCGATGATGTCGCCGTCGCGGACAAGCGCGATCGGGCCGCCGATGGCGGCCTCGGGACCCACATGGCCGATGCAGAAACCGCGAGTTGCTCCGGAGAAGCGCCCGTCGGTGATCAACGCAACCTTCCCGCCCATGCCCTGTCCATAAAGGGCGGCGGTGGTTGCCAGCATCTCTCGCATCCCGGGGCCACCTTTGGGCCCTTCGTAGCGGATTACGAGCACGTCGCCTTCCCTGTACTTCTTCTTCTTGACGGCCTCGAAGCACGCTTCCTCCCCGTCAAAGCAGCGCGCCGGGCCGGTAAACTTCAAGTCCGCCATCCCAGCAACCTTCACGATGGCGCCGTCCGGCGCGAGGTTGCCCTTGAGCCCGACGACGCCACCGGTGGCGGAGAGCGGCTTGTCGGCGGGGCGGACCACGTCCTGGTCCTTATTCCACTTAACTCGCTTGAGGTTCTCGGCGACCGTGCGCCCAGTCACGGTCAGGCATTCCCCATGAAGATAGCCGTGGTCGAGCAGAGTCCTCATCAAGAGCGGAACGCCGCCTGCTTCAAACATATCTTTGGCAACATAACGGCCGCCCGGCTTCAAATCCGCGATATATGGTGTCCTTTTGAAGACCTCGGCGACGTCGAAGAGGTCGAACTTCACGCCGCACTCGTTGGCGATCGCCGGCAGGTGCAACGCGGCATTGGTCGAGCCGCCCGTGGCCGACACCACCGTCGCGGCATTTTCCAGGGCCTTGCGCGTCACGATATCCCGGGGGCGGATGCGGGCCTTGATGAGATCGACGATCTTCTCGCCGGCGGTCATGCACATGGCGTCGCGGATCTCGTATGGCGCCGGGGCTCCCGAGGAGTAAGGCAGCGCCAACCCGATCGCCTCGGAGACAGTCGCCATCGTGTTGGCGGTGAACTGCGCCCCACACGCGCCCGCCGACGGGCAGGCATGCTGCTCGAGCGTCTCGAGATCGGCGTCCGACATCTGGCGAACCGAGTGCTGGCCCACCGCCTCGAACACGTCTTGGATCGTCACCGGCTTGCCGCGGAAAGTGCCGGGCAGGATCGAGCCGCCGTAAATGAAGATCGACGGCACGTTGAGGCGGCACATCACCATCATCATGCCCGGCAGCGACTTGTCGCAGCCGGCCAGGCCGACGAGCGCATCATAGGCGTGGCCGCGCATGGTCAGCTCGACCGAATCGGCGATCACCTCGCGGGACGGGAGCGAGGACTTCATGCCCTCATGGCCCATCGCGATGCCGTCGGTGACAGTGATGGTGCAGAATTCGCGTGGCGTCCCGCCGCCAGCGGCAACGCCTTTCTTTACGGCCTGGGCCTGCCGCATCAGCGAGATGTTGCAGGGGGCGGCCTCGTTCCAGCAGGTCGCCACGCCGACAAACGGCTGATGGATCTGCTCGCGCGTGAGCCCCATCGCATAGTAGTAGGAGCGTTGCGGCGCGCGCTCGGGACCCTCGGTCACATGCCGGCTGGGCAACTTCGCCTTCAGATTCGTCTTTGCGTCCATGACGCCTCACCCGGCTTCACCCGGGCTCGCATGCGCAACCCGGACATCGCTCACGTCTCACGGTTGCGTATGGCCAAATCGCGGCGTGGCCCGGCCGGATTCCCATTCGAATGTCAATGTTTTAGCCGTGTTGCAGACAGGCAACAGGATTAACACATTGGTCAACGCCGAATGTCACACCTTGGCCACAACAGGGTCGCGCTTTCGCAAGAAACGTTACCGCGAAGGCTAAGTTCACTGGAGTCGAACCTGCGGATCGAAGCCGAGCTCGGCGCGCGCTTTGGCAATGGAGACCAGGCCTTCCTCATCCGCGACATTGTAGATGCCGGCCCCGCGCGTTAGCGCGAGCAGTGCAGCCTGCGCGGCTGCATCGACGTGCACTCCGGGCTTACGG
>DASQXF010000577.1:0-2995 GCA_035639895.1 Xanthobacteraceae bacterium | reverse complement strand
CGAGGCGACGCGATGTCCGCAAATCAGCATCGACGGCAGCGCGCAGGCCATGACCGTTCGTGCCCAGCCCGACGCCGCGTTCCCGATTCTGGTCTGCGAATTGCCACTTGTCCCGAGCATTAAATCCGCGCGCATCGCCGGCATCGGGGGCGTGGAACTGCCGGTGCTCAAGCCGGCGCTCACCTCGATCGCCGTGTTCGGCGACACCGGCTGCCGCCTCAAGGCAGCAAAGCAGCCCGCCGCGGCGGGTCCGAATGACGATGATCACGGCCGGTTTCAGGATTGCAATATCCCGGCGCGCTGGCCGTTCGCCCAGTTGGCCGCCAGCGTCGCCGCGGCCAAGCCCGATCTCGTCATCCACGTCGGCGACTATCTTTACCGCGAGAGCGCCTGCCCGCCACGCGATGCCGGGTGCGCGCGCAGTCCCCATGGCGACGATTGGCCGACCTGGAAGGCGGATTTCTTCGCCCCGGCCGCGCCGGCACTGCGCGCTGCGCCGTGGATCGTCGTGCGCGGCAATCACGAAATCTGCAGCCGCGCCGGCGCGGGCTATTTCCGCCTGCTCGACCCGGCGCCGGCGCAAGGGCCGCCACCATGCGTCGATCTCATTCCCCAGTTCACCGTGACCGTGGCGGGCCGCTCGTTCATCGTGCTCGACTCGAGCAACGCCGCCGACACTTGTCCGTGCGACAGCGGCCCCTATGCCGCGCAATTTGCGGACATGCGGCCGGCCGCGGGCACGTGGCTCCTCACCCATCGGCCGGTATGGGGTTTTCGCTCGCACGGGAAGACCATCAACGCGACGTTGCAGCAGGGATTGGCGAGCTTCAACGGCAAGCTCCCCGACGGCATTGCGCTTGTTTTGGCCGGGCACATCCACGTCGCGGAGGTTTTAAGCTTTGCGGATCGGCGCAGCCCGCAATTCGTGCTCGGAACCGGCGGCACGCTGCTGGCCGGCAAGATCAAGCGCGATCTCTCCGGCGAGAAGATCGCGGGCACGACAATCAGCTATGGCCGTTCCGATCACCGCTTCGGCTTCGCGATGTTCAAGCCCGCCCCGCAAGGCTCCACGGCAACGTTTCACGATGCCGCCGGCAAAGGCCTCTTCGCCTGCAAGGTTGAGCCGGGCAAGGTCGCCTGCGATTGAATCGCCGCATGATTTACTCGATCACCTCGTCGGCGCGGCCGAGCAGAGGCAGCGGAATGCTGAGAGCGAGCGTCTTTGCGGTTTGCAGGTTGATGACCAGTTCGACCTTGACCGCCTGCTGGACCGGCATCTCTGCCGGCTTTTCGCCCTTGAGAATTCGGCCCACATAGATTCCCTCCTGGCGATAAGCGTGTGCAAGGCTTGGTCCGTAGCTCATCAGCCCGCCGGCTGCAGCGAACTCCCGTAAATGAAAGATCGTGGGAAGCGCGTGCCGCCCTGAAAGCACGACGAATTGCTCCTTCCGCGTATTGAAGAATGCGTCGGCAGCCACGAGGAGTGCGCCTGCTCGCCGCCCAACCAGGTTTGCGAAAGCGGTATCGATTTCACTCGGACTGCCCGCTTTGAAGGCCTCAACTTCAACCCCGAGGGTGCGAGCCGCAGCTTGCAACTCCTGCAGCTGCTCCGCCGCTTGCGGATTGTTTGGATTTACGATGGTGGCGACAAGTGAGACGTTTGGCACCAACTCATGCAGCAATTGCAGTCGCTTTGCTTCCATGGCGACGGTGAGCAAGCTAACTCCCGTTGCATTGCCGCCTGGGCGATTGAGGGCCGCCACCGCACCGGATTTCACTGGATCGTCCCCCATGACGAAGACGATCGGAATCGTCGCAGTCGCGGCCTTCGCCGCCGCTATGGTAGGGCCTCCTCCGACCAGAATGATTACAGCTACGCCCCCATCCACCAACTCGAGCGCTTGCTGCGGAAGTCGATCGTATTGGCCCTCCGCCCAACGATACTCGATTGCGATGTTGCGACCCTCGACGTAGCCAGCTTCTCGCAGGCCTTGTTTGATTGCTTCGATAAAGCCGGCATATGGAGCCGGCGAGACGCTGCCGAGGATGCCGATGACCGGCATCGCCGGCTGCTGCGCGCGCGCCGCGAGCGGCCACGCGGTCGCGCCGACGAATAGCGCGATGAATTCTCGCCGCCCAATCTGTCGTGTCTCGGATGCGGTGCCGCTGGTCGGGGACCGCCACAGATCGGGACGGTCCCGGGTCTGCAGCGCACCACTCGCCTTCGGCTCTCGCTGCGCTGCGCCCGGGACACGAGCGATGAACTCGCGGCGCCTCATGTCGCGCATGGCGCTTCGTTCCCTCCCGCGGCGTCCTTGGTCAGTTGGCAGCAGCGTTAGGTGCTGGCATTCAGGCCGGGACGCACACCGACAGAAACGAGACGAGGAGGAGAAGGACCGAATAAAACGCGACTGCCGCGACGTCGGGAGCGCGCCAATGCTGTACGGCCTGCTCGTTCATGGTGGACCTCCTTTTCCGCAAAGAGGTGCAGCGATCTCCGCACGATCACCCTGCCACCGGCACGGCGGATAAGTCCTTGGGATAAACCTGAAATGTTCTGAATCGGCGCCGGAGGGCGGCGGTAGGTTAGGTTCGGCGCAAAACCGGAGACCCGCACGTGCGCTTTTGGGTCAAGTCGGGCGTTTTCGCCGCACAAACCGGCCTCCTCCAGGCGCGGTGGGCGGCTCGCGGCCGCCGGCTGATCGTGGCCACACGAGACGATACCCGGCAGCGACACCAGCGCGGGGCGGGAAAGACCGTCGCTGCGCAATCGAGCGGCGTGTAGCCGTCGCCATATAGGGGTGGCAGTCCACCGCTTGAGCCACCGCCAGCCGCCCGCGTAAGCAGGCACGGCTAGCACCGCGAGGGCGGCGACAACGATGAGCCTCATGGCGCACCTTTTGGGCCTTGGCTTCGAAACCAGCCTACAGGGCTCCGATTAGCGAATCGTAATCGGCCCATATCCGAGGCCGGCGGCTTGCCTCTGCGCCGCAGG
>DASQXF010000576.1:0-12357 GCA_035639895.1 Xanthobacteraceae bacterium | reverse complement strand
CGCGCCGCACTGGGTCTTGCGGAAATCGCGCCAATTCTGTCCGCCGAGGGTACCCGCGGATTTAGCCGCTTGATACTTGGCGCTGCATTCCTTCATCGTGAGCGCTCGCGCCGGTTGCCCGGAAGTCACAATCGTCGCGCTGGCAAGCGCCACGAGGGCTGCACAAATCGCAATCTGGCGGATCGTCATAGGAAGCCTCCTAAATCTCGTTGCAGAGCCATCCTCTGCCGATTTTCTGCGCCTCCGCAAGTGCGTTTGCACAGTGGCATGAACGGCTGAAGAAACAGCTCCGCGAGTCGCGCGGATGGTACAGGCGTATCCGCGCCCTACGCCAGCCGAGCCGCCCTGCATCCCGTCGCAGATGAGGTTTTGGCATTTCGCCATTGCCGATCCGCTCTACGCCGTGCGGCCGCGCCGGATCAGCACCGCCACGTAGAACCCGTCCGTGTCGGTACGGCGCGGCGTCATCAGCACTCCTTCCTCGGATATGAGCGCGGCGTGACGGAAGACATGCGCGCGCTCATCGAGTGCGCTCGCAACCTCGGTCGGCGGCACAACCGCAAAGTCCCCCTGCCGCGCAAGAAACGCGCGCACCTGATCGCGGTTCTCCTCCGCCAGCAGCGAGCAGGTGACATAGGCGATGCGCCCGCCCGGCTTCACCAGCGCCGCCGCACGGTCGAGCACCTCAGCTTGTTCCTCGAGCCGCACTTCGAGCGCCCCCGGGCGCACGCGCCACTTGGCATCGGGATTGCGGCGCCAAGTGCCGATCCCGGTGCAGGGCGCATCGATGAGCACGAGATCGGCGCGGTTCTGCAAATCGGCGAGCAAATTTTCCTGCGCGCGGGGCGTTCTGACCTGCACGTTATGAACACCCGCGCGCTCAAGCCGCTCATGAATCGGGGCAAGCCGTCGCTTGTCCGAATCCGTTGCGTAGAGCTGCCCGCGATTTTCCATCATGGCGGCGAGCGCGAGCGTTTTGCCGCCGGCGCCGGCGCACATGTCGATCACCTGCTGGCCGGGCTTGGCGGCGCATAGCAGTGCGGCAAGTTGCGAGCCTTCGTCCTGCACCTCCACGACGCCTTTGATGAAGGCCGGCTCGGCATGGATCGCAGGGCTCTTGGCATCGGCGTCGAGCGCAAGCCGCAGACCGAGGGGCGACCAGCGCGTGGGATCGGGATTGAGATGGGCGAGCGCAGTGCAAACCGTCTCCCGTTCGGCTTTGAGCGCGTTAACCCGCAGATCAAGCGGCGCCCGGCTGGCCAGCGCCGCGCCTTCGGCGATGCGCTCCTCACCGAACACCCGTGCAAGATAGGGGTCCAGCCATTGCGGATAATCGCCCGCGACCCAGGGCGGGGCGCTCGCGAGATCAGCCGTGGCAAGCCGTGTGCGTTCATCCCCGCTCAGCGGGGCCGGCGCGAAGCGGCCGCCGTCGGCACGCGCGGCAATCGCATCGCAGTCAAGCTTGCGCTCGAGCCGCAACATCCCGAGCACCACCGCGCGCGGGCGCTGGTCGCCCATGATGTGGGCGCTCGAGGCCCGCCGCCGCAGCGAGTCGTAAACCAGCCCGGCGATCGCCGCACGGTCGGCCGAACCGGCAAAGCGGTGCACAAGCCCCCAATCCTTGAGCGCATCGGCGGCGGGGCGTCGCCGCGTTTCGATGTCGGCGATGACCTCAATGGCCGCGGAAAGGCGAGCGCCGGGCGTCATCAGATCCCGAGCAGGATGCGGATCATGAAGATCACCCACATAACCATGAGCACGAGCGCGCCCACGCCGAAAATGGGGCCGCGCCGGTTAACGTCGTTGTCAGTGACGTGGATGTAGGCGTGAACGAGGCGCAGCGCGACGAATATCCATGCCATCACGACGAACAGAAGATCGGCATGGCGCGTAATCCAGGCGAGGATCGTCAACACATAGAAGAGAACCGGCAACTCAAATTGATTCTGGTATGCGTTACCGATCTGGGCTACCTGCGACGGCCAGTTCGGTTCCCGCAAAGCGACGTCCTGCGGCTTGACCGCGCCGGTTTTAAGCAAACTCGTGCGCCGATAGCCCGTCCAGAACAGCAACACGAAGGTAAGCGCGACCTCGACGAATAGCGGCAGCAGGACGGCCTGGATCGACATGGGGGGCGAGCTCCTTGAGGAGTGCGCCTACCTTGACGAGCCGCGGCGGCGAAAGCAACCGCCGAAGGCTCCAGCGTTCACAGCCGCACACTCACTGCGGTATCGCCGTCGGCAATCGCGTCCGTGAACCAGACGCCGCCTAAAAACGGCAAATCGCGATAGCTCCGCGTCTCGGCGTCACGGAAATGCAGACTTGAGTGATGAGCATGCCGCGTCGACGAACGAGTTTGAGACGTCCGCACAATCCTGCGTGAAAGAATTAGGGCCTCGAGGGATAATTCGGGCTTTCACGCGTAATGGTAACGTCGTGCACGTGGCTCTCACGCATGCCCGCGGCCGAGACGCGCACGAATTCCGCCTTCTCGTGCAGCTCCTTCAAGTTCTTCGCGCCCACATAGCCCATGGCCGCGCGCAAGCCGCCGCTCAATTGATGGAGCACGGTTGCCGCCGCGCCCTTGTAAGGTACCTGGCCTTCGACGCCCTCGGGCACGAGCTTGAGCGTGTCCTTAATGTCCTGCTGGAAATAGCGATCGGCAGAGCCGCGCGCCATGGCGCCAACCGATCCCATGCCACGATAGGTCTTATACGAGCGACCCTGATAGAGAAAGACCTCGCCCGGCGTCTCGTCAGTACCCGCCAGCAGTGAACCCACCATGGCGCAGTCGGCGCCGGCGGCCAGTGCCTTGGCGAGATCGCCGGAGTACTTGATGCCGCCGTCGGCGATCACCGGCGTGCCGGTCCTGCGCGCGACCTCGACTGCGTCCATGATCGCGGTGAGCTGCGGCACGCCGACACCAGCGACGATGCGGGTGGTACAGATCGAGCCCGGGCCGATGCCGACCTTGATCGCGTCCGCGCCGGAATCGATCAGTGCCTTGGCGCCTTCACTGGTGGCGACGTTGCCGGCAACCACCTGCACCGCGTTCGACTGTCGCTTGATGCGGGTGACGGCCTCGAGCACCGAGCGCGAATGGCCGTGGGCGGTGTCCACGACCACGAGATCGACGCCCGCTGCGATCAGCCGCGAGGTTCGCTCGAAGCCCTTATCACCGACGCTGGTCGCCGCAGCGACCCGCAGCCGCCCTTGCTCGTCCTTGCAGGCGTGCGGATTGGCGACCGCCTTTTCGATGTCCTTGACCGTGATCAACCCGACGCAGCGATACTGATCGTCGACCACGAGCAGCTTTTCGATGCGGTGCTGATGGAGGAGCCGCTTGGCGTCGGCCTGGCCAACGCCTTCGCGCACCGTAATGAGCCGATCCTTGGTCATCAGCTCGGCAACCTTCTGACGCGGATCCGTCGCAAAGCGCACGTCGCGGTTGGTGAGTATTCCGACGAGCTTGCCGGCGCGACCGTTACCAGCCCCCTCCACCACCGGGATGCCGGATATGCGGTGGTCCTGCATCAAGGCCAGCGCGTCCGCGAGCGTGGCACCGGGGTCGATGGTCAGCGGGTTCACCACCATGCCGGACTCGAACTTCTTGACCTGGCGGACCTGCGCCGCCTGCTCGTCGGGCTCGAGGTTGCGATGAATGACGCCCAGCCCACCGGCCTGCGCCATCGCGATCGCCATCTTGGCTTCGGTCACGGTGTCCATGGCCGAGGCGACGATCGGAATGTTCAGCGGAATATCGCGGGTGATGCGGGAGCGGATGTCGGCGTCGGATGGCAGCAGCTCTGAGAGTCCAGGCTTCAGCAGGACATCATCGAAGGTGAGCGCTTCGCGCAGCGGTCCGTTGGATTTTTGCTCCATCGCCAACTCCAGAAGCCCGGCTCGCGGGCTTGCTCGACCGCACCATCGCAACGGGATGATGCCTCAGGCGCCGGACCGGCTCGCACGCGGTGCGACGGCTGCCTTGGGTTGGCGCCGGTCGATAGCACGGCTCGGCCGCGAATCCTAGCAGTTTGGCGGCAATTCACCGAAAGCAGCGATGTCTTGCCGCCACCGCTTCGCCGCCGTGGCCCTCCTAGCCCCGAATCAGGGCCGCCAACCCGGCGGTGGCCCGTGCCGCTCGATCGCGTCCACAAGCTCGCGGTGCTTGCGGTCCTCGCGCTTCATATGGACCGCGATGAGGGCGTGCAGCGACGGAACCAGAAAGGCGGCGGGAAAGATGAGCCCGAGCAGGATGCAGGGCACGATCAGGATGAGATTGAAGATCGCCGCAAACGGCTGGCCGTTCAGCAGAAGGCCGACCGGCGGCAGAAGAACCGCAAGCAGATAGATCATCGCCAAACTCCTGAACCGAGCGCCGTCTCCTATGTGGGGCGGCGCTCAGCTTAACACAATGGCCGCTGGTCGAAGGCCGCGCCGACTCTGTAACGTGCGGCATGCCGACCTTTCCACCCATCCGCATCCCCGATGCACGCCGCAACGCTAGTTCAGTTTGACAATGAGCATCGATGAAGATGCAGCGATCTCGGTGCGCGCCCTCTCTCCCTTGGGGAGATGGTTGCGGTGGGGGGTTACAGGCGCAACAAAAGAGCTTAACCCCTCACCCCACCCCCCTCTCCCAGCCGAAGTCGGATTTGTCCGACTTCGGCCGGCTTAATGTGCCGAGCACGGGTAAATCCGAGTTCGGTAGGAGAGGGGCAGATCGAGCCTCGGCCCGCCCAGTCTGAACTCGCGCTAGTCCCATGCCGGCAAAACGCATCGTGCCGCTGATCGTAGCGGTCGCCCTGTTCATGGAGAACATGGATTCGACCGTGATCGCCACGTCGTTGCCGGCGATCGCCGCCGACATCGGCACGAGCCCATTGACGCTCAAGCTTGCGGTCACGTCCTATTTGCTGTCGCTTGCGGTCGTCATCCCGGTCAGCGGCTGGACCGCTGATCGTTTCGGCGCGCGCACCGTCTTTCGCGGGGCAATCGCGGTATTCATGCTCGGCTCGATCGGGTGTGCGATCTCGGATTCGCTCTATCAGTTCGTGATAGCGCGCATCGTGCAGGGCGTGGGCGGGGCAATGATGACTCCCGTGGCGCGCCTCATTCTCGTGCGCAGCGTCGACCGGCGCGAGTTGATCAATGCCATGGTCTGGGTCACCCTGCCGGCGCTGATCGGGCCGCTCATCGGCCCGGCCCTCGGCGGCTTCATTACGACCTATATCTCCTGGCATTGGATTTTCCTGATCAACATCCCGATCGGGCTTGCCGGCATCATCTTGGCGACGGTCTTCATCGAGGACGTGCGGGCCGAGACGCCCGATCCGTTCGATGCAGTCGGCGCAGTACTCGCCGGGCTGGGCATCGGCGGACTAGCGTTCGGCGGCTCCTTGCTCGGGCTCAACTTCCTTCCGCCGGCCGCGGTCATTGCCTTGATCCTGCTCGGCGCGGTCGCGGCCTATGCCTATGTCCTGCATGCGCGACGCAGTCCCGCCCCGGTGCTCGATCTTTCCTTGCTCGCCATCCCAACGATGCGCGCCGCTGTGGGCGGCGGCTTCATCTATCGTTGCGGGATCGGCGCGATGCCGTTCCTGCTTCCGCTCCTGCTCCAACTCGGCTTCAACCTGACGCCGTTCCAGTCCGGGCTGATCACGCTCTCGAACGTCGTCGGCGCCATGGGCATGAAGACGGTGGTCCCGATCATTCTCCGGCGTTTCGGATTCCGCCGCGTCCTGGTGGTGAATGCGCTGGTCAGCGCAGTACTGGTTGCGGCGTGCGCGACTTTCACGCCGGGCGTTTCGTTCGCGTGGATTGTCGGCATTTTAATCGTTGGCGGCTTTTTCCGCTCGCTTGAATTCACAAGCCTCAACACCATCGCCTATGCCGACGTCGACAACCGCCGCATGAGCAGAGCGACCTCGCTCGTCGCGGTCGCCCAGCAGGTATCGATTTCGGTCGGCGTCGCCATTGGCGCGCTTGCGGTCGATTTGACCTTGTGGGCGCGCGGCCGCGACACGATCACGGCCGCCGATTTTCAGCCTGCCTATCTCACTGTCGCCGTGATCGCCGGCTGCGCTTCTCTCGTCTTTGCGCGGCTACCGGCCGATGCCGGCGCGGAGCTCGCGCGCCGCACCCCGGCCCCCGCCGCCGGACCCACCGAAGCGACCGATCAGCGAATGGGGTGAGCGGTCACCGTTGACCGCGAAATCCGGTCGCCAGCAGATAGAGCTCCGCCGAATCCGATCGACTCGCGGCCGGCTTCACGTGCTTCACCTGGGAGAAATCGCGCTTGAGCGCCGCCAGCAAACTCGCCTCGGTGCCGCCTTGCAGCACCTTGCACAGAAACGCCCCGCCCGGGGCGAGCACCTCGCGCGCGAAATCGGCCGCGGCTTCGGCGAGCGCCATGATTCTGAGATGATCGGTCGCACGATGCCCGGTGGCGTTCGCCGCCATGTCCGAGAGCACGACATCGGCCGCGCCGCCGAGCAAAATCTTGATCTCGTCGCCCGCTCCCGCATCGAGAAAATCGCGCTGGATGAAGTCGACGCCGGCGATCTGTGCCAGCTCCAGGCGATCGACGGCGACGACTTTCCCCTTTCCCTGCGCACGACCGACACGTCGCGCCGCGACCTGGCTCCAGCCGCCGGGCGCGGCCCCGAGATCGAGCACCCTCGCGCCTGGCTTGAGCAGATGGTGTTTGTCGTCGATCTCGATGAACTTGAAGGCGGCGCGGCCACGAAAACCCTCGCGCTTGGCGCGCGCCACGTAAGGGTCGTTGAGTTGTCGCTCGAGCCAAAGCTTCGACGACAGCGAGCGACCCTTGCCCGATTTGACTCGGACCTTGGGCGGGCGCTTGCTTGGCGTCGCGTTCATTTCGCGGCCGGCTTTGGACCGAGGCTCAGATCACGGCGTTCTGGGCCTGGCCCTCCCACACGCCGTCCTCGCGCATCATCTGCACCAGCATGCCCTCGCGCAATCCGCGGTCGGCGACCCGCAGCCGCTCACAGGGAAAGGCGCGGCGGATGGCGTCGAGAATCGCGCAACCGGCGAGCACGAGATCGGCGCGCTCGGCGCCGATGCAGGCGTTGGCGACACGGTCCTCATAGCTCCAGCCCAGCAGGCGCTCGATCACCCGCGTCACTTCGTTTTCGACCATCCAGCAACCGTCGACGCGCCGGCGTTCGTAACGTCTGAGCTCGAGGTGCACGCCGGCGATGGTTGTTACCGTTCCCGACGTGCCAAGCAGGTGCACGTGATCGCCGGAGAGCCCGCCATGCGCGGCAACGAAACCGTCGATCAGGGCGGCAACTTCCTCGATCATAGCGGCGTAGATTTCGCGGGTGACCCGATGTCCACCGTGGCGCTCCGCGAGCGTGACGACGCCGACCGGCAGCGACGCCCACGCTTTGATTCTCGGCAGTGGCGGCCCGCGTCCGCTCGGGGACGAGCGATCGAGCCAGACGAGCTCCGAGGAGCCGCCACCAATATCGAACAGGACGACAGCGTCCGCACCCGGGTCGATCAATGGCGTGCAGCCGGTGGCCGCCAAGGTCGCCTCGGTTTCGCGGTCGACGATTTCGAGCTCGAGACCGACCTCCGCGGCGATACGAGCGCGGAATTCAGCGCCGTTGGCCGCCGCACGACATGCCTCCGTCGCAATCAGGCGCGCCCGCGTGACGCCGCGATTGCGCATCTTGTCGCGGCAGATGGCGAGGGCTCCGATGGCACGGTCGACCGCCGCATCGCTGATGCGGCCGGAGGTCGAAACGCCTTCGCCCAGCCGGATGATGCGGGAGAACGCGTCGATCACACGGAAGCTGTCGCGGGTCGGCCGCGCGACCAGGAGCCGGCAATTGTTGGTACCGAGATCGAGTGCGGCATAAGTCGCAGCGGAGCGACCATCGACGCCCTGCACGCCGTCGTGGCGCGGATGGCCGTAGGGAGAGCGCCGACCCCACCGGGACCGCTGCGGCGGCACCCGATCATGGACAGGGTCGAGGCCGCCGGGTGCCCGGCCCTCGTCCTTCATCAAATTCCTTCCTGCCGCGCCGAAGCCTCTCGGGCTCAACGGCAGCGGCTTTGTTCGAACCAAGATCGAACCGAGTGTAGCACGCGGGTCGCCTGCGCAACAGATGCGCGCTGGGTGCATGGCGCGGCTCGATATCCTTGTCGAGCGCCCTCGCGTCCTTTATCTCAAATCGCGCCGCCGACCGGCTCAACGCCGGCGGGCCTATAATTCCATGGAGCTGTCGCCTGCGGCCAACCGGCTTGCAGGCGATCTATTGATCAAGGCATTCCTTGATGAATCTGCAAAACGATCCGCACGCCCTCGCCGTGATGAAGTTCGGCGTCGGGCAGCCGGTGCCGCGCAGCGAAGATCCGATCCTGGTGCGGGGACAGGGGTCATATACCGACGACGTCAAGCTCGCTCGCGAAGCCTACGCCGTGATGGTCCGCAGCCACGTTCCCCATGGCGTGATCAAGCGTATCGACACGTCGGCCGCGCGCAACATGCCGGGCGTGCTCGGCGTCTACACGGGCGCCGATCTCGCCGACTACGGCATGCTCAAATGCATCGTGCCGTTCAAGAACCGCGACGGCACGCCCATGAAGCAGCCGCCGCGTCCGGCGCTGCCCACCGACAGGGTACGCTTCGTCGGCGATCCCATAGCCTTCGTCGTTGCCGAGACGCTGCTGCAGGCGAAAGACGCCGCCGAAGCGGTCGAAGTCGAGACCGATGCCCTGCCTGCGGTCGTGGGGCCGGAGGAAGCCGCGCGCCCCGGCGCGCCGCTCCTCTACGATGAAGCGCCGGGCAACGTTGCACTCGACTATCACTACGGCGATAGCGAACAGGTCGCAGCGGCTTTCGCCAGGGCTGCGCATGTCACACGGCTCACGCTCGTCAATAGCCGCGTAGTCGTAAACGCCATGGAGCCGCGCGCCGCGGTCGGCGTCTATGACGAAGCCGCCAGACGGTTCACGCTGTACGCCCCCTCGCAAGGCGTGTTCGGCTTGCGCGCCAACATGGCGGATATTCTCAAGGTCGAGCCCAAGCAGGTCCGCATCTTGACCGGCCACGTCGGCGGCTCGTTCGGGATGAAGGCGGCACCGTTCCCCGAGTATGTCTGCGTGCTGCACGCGGCGCGCGCGCTCGGCCGCCCGGTGAAATGGACCGACGAACGCTCGGGAAGTTTCGTCTCCGACAGTCACGGCCGGGATCATGAGTTAACCGCCGAGCTTGCCCTCGACACGGACGGCACTTTCCTGGCGGTGCGCATCACTAATTTCGGCAATATGGGCGCCTTTCTCTCCCCGGTGGCGCCGATGCCCTCGACCATCAACGTCGTGAAGAATGTGCAGGGCGTCTATCGGACGCCGCTGATCGAAGTCTCCACCAAGTGCGTGTTCACCAACACCTCGCACGTCTCCGCCTATCGCGGCGCGGGCCGCCCCGAGGGCAATTATTACATGGAGCGGCTGATCGACGCCGCCGCTGCCGAAATGGGCATCGACCGCGTGGAGCTGCGCCGGCGCAACCAGATCAAGCCGCGCGAGATTCCGATCAAGACGGCCTCGGGGGGCAATTACGACAGCG
Organism: Xanthobacteraceae bacterium; assembly: GCA_035639895.1. GTDB lineage: Bacteria > Pseudomonadota > Alphaproteobacteria > Rhizobiales > Xanthobacteraceae > VAZQ01. The sequence goes on along the minus strand of DASQXF010000576.1, from coordinate 2,753 downwards.
GCGACTTTCCGGGCCTACTCAAGCGCGCGCTCGAGGCCGCCGACGTCAAGGGCTTTGCGCGCCGCAAACGCGAGAGCCGTAAGCGCGGAAAGGTGCGCGGCCTCGGCATCGGCAACTTTCTCGAAGTCACCGCGCCGCCGAGCAAGGAGATGGGCGGCATCCGCTTCGACGCGGACGGCAGCGTGACCATCATCACCGGCACGCTCGATTACGGCCAAGGTCATGCGGCACCGTTCGCGCAGCTGTTGAGCGAACGGCTGGGGATTCCGTTCGAGCGCATCCGGCTCCTGCAAGGCGACAGCGACGAGCTGCTGGCGGGCGGCGGCACCGGCGGCTCGAAATCGATCATGCACAGCGGCACGGCGCTTGTAGAAGCCTCGGCCAAGGTGATCGAACAGGGCAAACAGATCGCCTCGCATGTGCTGGAAGCGTCGGCCGGCGACATCGAATTCGCGAACGGGCGCTTCGTCATCGCCGGCACCGACCGTGCGATCGGGGTCATGGAGCTGGCCGCACGGTTGCGCGCGGGGCTTAAGCTGCCCGAGGGCGTCCCGTCGACGCTCGATGTCCGCCACGTGAGCGAGGGTCCCGGCGCCTCCACCTATCCGAACGGATGCCACATCTGCGAGGTCGAGCTCGATCCCGACACCGGCGTGATCGAGGTGGTGAAGTACACCTCCGTCAATGATTTCGGCACGGTCATCAACCCGCCGATCGTCGAAGGTCAGCTGCATGGCGGCGTGATCCAGGGAATCGGGCAAGCGCTCATGGAGATGACCGTCTACGACGGCGACGGGCACTTCCTGACCGGCTCGTTCATGGATTATGCGCTGCCGCGCGCGAGCGACTCGCCCGAAGTCGCCGTGCTCCATTATCCGGTGCCGGCGAAGACCAATGTGCTCGGGGTGAAGGGTTGCGGGGAAGCCGGCTGCGCCGGCTCACTCACCTCGGTGATGAATGCGATCGCCCACGCGCTATCCGAGTTCGGCATCCGCCACCTGGATATGCCGGCAACGCCCTACCGCGTCTGGCGCGCCATTCAAGATGCGCGGGTTGCGAATACGGCTTGAAATGGCCCAAGCTGCGGAAGCTCTCACGGCCACCCGCGCGAGCGAGACCAAGCTCGTCGCCGGCGTGTGCTTTGCGCATCTCGTGAGCCACTACTACATGCTCACGCTCGCGCCGCTGTTCGCGTTCATTCGCGCGGATTTCGGCGTAACCTACACGGAGCTGAGCCTCGCGCTCACGGCCTTCAATGTCGTCTCGGCGGTATTGCAGACGCCGGTCGGCTTCTTCATCGACCGCACCGGAGCGCGCATCAATCTCATCGGCGGGCTGCTGTTGGGGTCCGCGGCCATCGCGATCGCAGGCGCCGCCAATTCGTTCTGGGTGTTCATCGCGATGTTCGCCGTCATGGGGCTGGCCAATACGGTCTACCATCCCGCCGATTACGCCCTTCTCTCCGAGCGTGTGTCGCCACGCCGCATGACGCAGGTCTTTTCGTTCCATAGCTGCTCCGGAATGATCGGCTCGGCCATCGCGCCGGTGATCCTTTTGTCGATGCAGGAGGCGGTGGGATGGCGCGGCGCCTTTCTTTGCTCGGCGCTGCTCGGCGTCGCCGCCGCACTGTTTCTGGCCGTACAGGGCGAAGCCCAGGTGGTGCGCCCCGCCCCTGCCAAATCCCGGAGCGATGAGGGGACGAGCGCGTCCGGCGAGGGCTGGCGGCTGCTGCTGTCGCCGCCGATCCTGCTCAATCTCGTCTTCTTCATCGTGCTGTCGATGGTCGGCGGCGGTTTGAACCAGTATCTGGTGGTCGGACTGGGCGCGCTGTATGGGACGCCGCCCGCGCTCGCCAACACCGCGCTCACTGGGCTTCTGACTATGAGCGCGATCGGAGTGCTGCTGGGGGGCGTGCTCGCCGGGCGCACCGCGCGCCACAGCCTCGTGACGTGCACGGGATTGCTGGTGACGGGCGCCGCCAGCACGCTCATCGCTTTCGTCGATCCGGGTGCGCTCCTGCTCGTCCTGATCGCGTCGTTGAGCGGTTTCGCGAACGGCATGGCCATGCCTTCGCGCGACATGATCGTGCGCTCGGTCACTCCGCCCGGCTCGTTCGGCAAGGTGTTCGGCTTCGTCACCACGGGCTTCCATATCGGCGGCATGGTGGCGCCCTTGATCTTCGCGCAGTTTCTCGATCACGGATATCCGCGCGCCGTGTTTCTCTACGTCGCCGCCTGCGCGTTGGTCGCTATCGCCACTGTTGTGTTCGGGATGTCCGGGCGCCGCACCGGATGAGTGGCGACCGCTGGCACGACCGGACGGGCACTGCTGGTGTGCGGCTTGGAAAGCGCGGCGAGATGTCCTAAATCTGCTGTCGTCGAGATCGCCGCGCCAGCGGAGACAAAGCCCTCTCTGGGCTGACGTCTTCCGAACTGGGGGATAGTTCAATGGTAGAACAGCGGACTCTGACTCCGTTAATCTAGGTTCGAATCCTAGTCCCCCAGCCAATTTATTTCAGGGCGCTATCTCCTGCTAAGCTCGGCTGGCCCATTGAGGCTCTGTTGACGATCACAATTGTGCGTCATGAGCACAGCAAGCTAAACCGAAGGTAATCAATTCTAATTGTCAATGCTGATGCATACGCCGGTCGAGTTTGTACTTTCGCTGGAGGAAGCCCTGGCTCGGGTGCCTGAGGGAAGACGTCCCTCGGCCGATCGTTTGGAAATGTTTGCCAGTACTTTTCTCATCCCGCT
>DASQXF010000575.1:0-3897 GCA_035639895.1 Xanthobacteraceae bacterium | reverse complement strand
GACCTTCTTCGGCTGGCGCAGCCCGCGCATGGCGCTGTATTATGTTCGTGAGGCGAACAAGAAAAAACTCAACGCTGACGCCGCCAAGCTCTTGGAGCGCGTGGCCTGAGGCGAGCGGCCGCGCGGAACCGCTCTGTTGGCGCGGGCCAAGTTCTTAAAAGGCCGCAAGCTGTTTTAAGCCCCTATGGGCCACTTTTTTATAAAACACTCGGTTAACGCATTGATCTGCCTGGAAACCCATCAATTGTTCTGAATCGGGGCGGCCGTACGCCGTGCCGCGGGTCAATTCCCGCGCAAAGCCGGGGCCCCGCAGGTGCGCTTCCGCATCAAATCGAGCGTCTTCGCCTCACAAGGTGGCGTCCTCCAGGCGCGGTGGGCGGCTCGCGGCCGCCGGCTGATTGTGGCCACGCGAGACGATACCCGGCAGCGACACCAGCGCGGGGCGGGAAAGACCGTCGCCGCGCAATCGAGCGGCGTGTAGCCGCCGCCATATAGGGGTGGCAGTCCACCGCTTGAGCCACGGCATAGGCCGCCCGCGTAAGCAGGCACGGCTAGCACCGCGAGGACGGCGACAACGATGAGCCTCATGGCGCACCTTTTGGGCCTTGGCTTCGAAACCAGCCTACAGGGCTCCGATTAGCGAATCGTAATCGGCCCATATCCGAGGCCGGCGGCTTGCCTCTGCGCCGCAGGAATTCTGCCGCCCACGTGGTGCCCCGGCTATCCCGACGATGATCACGAGCGGCGGTAGCGCGACCGGATGCTTCGCATCCACTCCCGCAGCCTCGCGTCGATGAGCGGCGCAACTTTGCTCCACAGCGCCAGCCAGAGAAGCCTGCGCACGAGTCGCGGCGTCACGTAGCCAGCGTCGGACAACAGAATGGGCACCGCGCGCACGCTATGTTCCGGCCAGATTGCCGCGGCAACGAAGGCCGCACGGCGTCGCTCCCAGCCGGGCTGCCGGGTCACGGCGAGCCAAGCGCGCAGCACGTCGAGTTGGGCGCGGCTGCGCGCGCCGGTCACCGAGTACGAGTGCTGGCCTTTGCGAAAATACGACACGGCGCCGGGCGTGTAGGTCGCCCCCTGCTCGAAGGCGGCGGCGTAGGCCGCAAACAAGTCGCCATGCCAGCGCAGCTCGGGAGGAAAACCGCCGAGCGCGCGCAGGAGCTTCACGTTGAACCAGACGCTGGAGACGTGGAAGTAGAAGAAATTGCGCTGCATGAGCCGAACGAACTCGTCGGCGGAGAAATGCCGGCGCTGCGGCGGCAGATCGAGCGGCATCAATCGCTTGCTGGCGCCGTCGGCGCTCATTTCAGCCTGATCGGAGAACACGATGCCTGACGTGGGAAAGGCCGACGCGGCGGCAAACGCGCGCTCCACGGTCGCGTCATCGAGCCGATCGTCGGCGGCGGAGAATACGACGAAATCGCCGCTGACGAGAGCAAGCCCGCTGTTGCACGCGGCATTGACGCCGCGGTTCTCGCCATGGGTGTGAATCCTCAGCCACGGCATGCGCGCGGCGAGCGCTTGCAGGCGTGCGAGGCTGTCGTCGGTCGAGCCGTCGTCGACCACGACGACCTCGGAGGGCAGCATCGTCTGGCGTGAGATGGCGGCGAGCGCGTCCTCGATCAGGTGCCCGTGGTTGTAGTTCGGGATCACCACGGACATGCGCGGGCCGGCAATCGCGGTCATAGCCAAGCAGTCTAGAGCGAACTCGCGTGAAATGGATTAAGGCAAGCCGCGAACTCGGTCTACACCCTCTCCCCGGACCTTGCGGGGAGAGGGTGGCGAGCGCTGAAAGCGCGAGCCGGGTGAGGGCGAGCGAAATGCTCACCAAAAGGAAAGCGTCGCCCGTGTCGCGAGAAGCTTGCCCCTCACGGCCCTCGCTGCGCTTGGGCCACCCTCTCCCGCTTCGCGGGGCGAGGGTTCTCTGAGTTCGCTACCTCAGAACTGGATTCGCCAGCCGAGCCGTTTAGCTCGTCGCGCGTTCCTTGACCGGCACGCCTTTGTCCTTCAGCAGGCCTTGCAATTCGCCTGCCTGAAACATTTCGCGCACGATGTCGCAGCCGCCGACGAATTCGCCCTTCACGTAAAGCTGCGGGATGGTCGGCCAATTGGAATAGGACTTGATGCCTTCGCGCAGATCGTCCGATTCGAGCACGTTGAGTCCCTTGTAGCTCACGCCGAGGTGATCGAGGATCTGCACCACCTGCCCGGAAAATCCGCACATCGGGAACTGCGGGGTGCCCTTCATGAACAGCACCACGTCATTACCTTTGAGTTCATTGTCGATGAATTGCTCGATCGCCATGGAATCCCTCATCTCCCGGCGCCTGTCGCGCCGAAACGTCTGGCCTATATGTAGCGTAGGGGTGCCGCGACCCCAAGGCCCCCGGCTGCCCCTACGGTCACTTTTTCACCGGCGCGTAGAAGGTGCCCTCGACCTCGAATATGTCGTCCTGATTGAGGCGGTGCACCTCGACGATGGTGCGCGGAGGATATGGCCCTTTGCCCCACAGCTCCTCCTGCACCTTGTTCACCAGCGGCCGGAACCGGAACATGTCGGTGACATAGACGACAATGCGCACGCAGTCGCGCAGGCTTGCCCCCTCCGATTGCGCGATCATCTGCATGTTGAGAAAGCCTTGGCGAATGCGCGCCTCCTCGCCTTGAACCAGCGTGTTGGTCTTCGGGTCGATGCCGCGCATGCCGGCGACATAGACGAAATCGCCGGCACGCGTGCCGAGCGCCCACGTTCCGGTCGTCTTGATCGCGCCTTCGGGCGCCAACGTCTTGACGCGCTCCGGCGATTGCGCGGCAGCCAAGCCGGTCGCGGCGACCAGCGCAGCCGCGCCCTTGATCGCGATCTCCACCGCGCTGCGCATCATTGCTCCGGCGTGCCGGTCTGCAGCGCGAGTGCGTGCAGCTTGCCACCCATTTCGGCCTTGAGCGCCTCATAGACGATCTGATGCTGCTGCACCCGCGATTTGCCGCGGAACGATTCGGCGAGCACGGTGGCGGCGTAATGGTCGCCGTCACCGGCAAGGTCGCGGATGATCACCTCGGCATCGGGAATACGCAGCTTGATCAAGCGCTCGATCTCGCTTGCAGCCATCGGCATGGCTCTGTCTCCCACGGCGCGTTCCGGCGAAACGTAGCCGATTCGCCGCGGAAACGCGTCCGACGCGAACATACCACTCAGGGCGCAGCAGCGCCCGCCATATAGGCCGGCAGCCAGCCCTCGAAGCGCTCGCGCAGTTTGGCGAGCAGAATGGGCCGCTCGCCTTCGAGCGTCAATGCGTCGCCGCCGGTGAGGCCAAGCTGGCGTGCGGGAACGCCGGCCGCGCGGGCGCGCGCCATCACCGTCTCGGCAACCCCCGCCGCGACCGTGAGGAGGTAGCGCCCCTGGTCCTCGCCGAACCAGAAGGCGTGGGCGGGGAGCGGCGGTGGCCGATCGAGCTCGGCGCCGATATCCGCCGTCATCGCCATTTCGGCGATCGCCACAAGGAGCCCGCCGTCGGACACGTCGTGGACAGCGCTGGCAATACCTTCGGCGATGAGCGCACGCACGAGATCGCCGTTCCGGCGCTCGGCGGCAAGATCGACCGGCGGCGGCGCGCCCTCCTCGCGCTCGCAGATCTCGCGGAGATAGAGCGACTGGCCGAGCCAGCCCGTCGTCTCGCCGATGAGCAGAATGACCTCGTCGGCGCGATTCACGGCATTGCCGACGCCTGCGAGGCGCTCGACTTCCCCGTGGTGTCGGGCAATGTCTCGCTCTACAACGAGACCAACGGCCGCGCGATTCTCCCCACGCCCACCATCGGCGGCGTCGGGCTGGTCGACGACTTCACCAAGTCGGCGACGCTCGCCTTCAAGCGGGAGAACGAGGCCATCTTG
>DASQXF010000574.1:0-5987 GCA_035639895.1 Xanthobacteraceae bacterium | reverse complement strand
GCATGCGTTGCAAATTCCATTGTTCCGAACAATCGAAAACAATGAAAACTGAGCCGGCCTGCAACTACTGGTTGCGTTCAATCCAGGGCGGGGAGCCGCGTGTGTCGGTGCAACGGAAAGCCCGCAGCGGTATCCCGCTCGGAACCGGCCGGGCGCGGCTTTGGTGAATGCTCTTTTCTCGAAGATTCTCGTTACGCCAGTCAAGGGAAAAAATGCACCGCGGCCCGGGTTGTCAGCTTGCACGGGTAAATGCCGATCTTGAACGTCAATCCAGCTTGCGTGCCTCTTCGGGCAGCATGATCGGAATGCCGGCGCGGATGGGGTAAGCGAGCTTGGCGGAACGCGAGATCAGCTCCTGCTTCTCCGCATCGTATTCGAGCGGTCCTTTCGTCAGGGGGCAAACCAGAATTTCCAGGAGCTTCGGATCGACGCTGCCGGCGGGACGCTCGGACGAGGTGCTCATGACTTACCTCCAAACTGCACTGTGATCGGGGTCAAAATCTTATCAGAGCATTATTGCAGGGGCGTTTCACCGCCCGACGTTTTCTTGGCAAGTTCGATCTCGGTTGCGGCAACCAGGATCTCGGCGCGGGTCTTGAGATCGGGCGCTTCCAGAAGCGCCTGCTTCTCGGCAGTGCCGTAGGGCGACATCATCGCCAGCGCGTTGACCAGCGCCTCGTTGGGGGCGTTCTCGATGCCTTCCCAATCGGCCTTGAGGTCGTTGGCTGTAAGAAAATCCGATAGCGCCCGTAGCAGGCTCGCGCGATCGACCTCGTCCTCGCCCTTGCGGGCGGTGAAATCGTCGGTGAATGGAGCATACGTGACGCGGCACTGGCGGTACGGTGTCGACACGTTGAGCTCCGCGTCGATGCGAAAGCGCGCGATGCCGGTGAGCTGGAGAAGATAGCGGCCGTCGCCGGTCTCGGCGAATTGCGTGATGCGGCCGACGCAACCGACCTTGTAGAGGTTGGGCTTGTTCTCGGGCCCCGGACTTGCAGCGTCGGGCTGGATCATGCCGATCAGCCGATGGCCGGCGCGCAGGGCATCATCGATCATCGCCAGATAGCGCGGTTCGAAGATGTTGAGCGGCATCTGCCCGCGGGGCAGCAACAGCGCGCCCGGTAGTGGAAACACCGGGATGACGTCGGCGAGATCCCCGGGGCCTTCATAGACCGCATTCATCGGCATGGTCGCTCTCCCAGCGCGGCAATGCGACCGGAACTACTTGCCTTGACCCTCGCCCGGAGACGCGCTTCCTCGACAAGCGACCGAGCGGCGTTACGAAAACAAGATCGACGACAGCCGCTTGCGGCCATTGACGGTGGCCTCGTCGGTCGGGCCCCAGGCCTCGAAGAACTGAACCAGCTGCTTGCGCGCACCGTCGTCGTTCCATTTGCGATCGCGCTTGACGATCTCGAGCAAGTTATCGACTGCCTCTTGGCGTCGCCCCTTGCCATTCAAAGCCAGCGCGAGATCGAAGCGGGCTTGATGGTCGAGCGGGTTCGCCGCGACTTTTTGCTCGAGATCGGCAATCGGCCCCACCGCTTTCGCCTGCTCGCTGACCTCGAGTGCCGCGCGCGCGGCGGCGATCGCGGGATCGTTGCGCTTGGCTTCCGGCACCAAAGCCAGCGTCTGCTTTGCCTGCTCAAGCGCGCCGGTGCGCACGTAGCTGCGCGCGAGCCCCCCGAGCGCGGAGAGGTTGCCGCTGTCCTGCGCCAGCACCTTGGCATAGAGATCGGCCGCGCCCGCGGCATCGCCGCTCGCCAGTGCATCGTCGGCGCTTTTCAAGAGATCCCTTTCCTCGCCGCCGATGCGGTCCTTAGTAAGGCGCTCGATGAAGGCGGTCACCTGGCTTTCCGGTAGCGCACCGAGGAAGCCGTCGACCGGCTGACCATTGACGAAGGCGAACACGGCCGGGATGGACTGAATACCGAGCTGCCCTGGAATCGTGGGGTGCTTGTCGATGTCCATCTTGACGAGCTTGACCTTGCCCTTGGCCGCACGAACCGTCTTTTCCAGCACCGGCGCGAGTTGCTTGCACGGGCCGCACCATTCCGCCCAGAAGTCCACGAGGACCGGCTGGTGCTTGGATTCCTCGATGACGTCTTTGACGAAGGTTTGAGTGGTCGTATCCTTGACCACGCTGCCGGTGGCTGCCGCTTCGCCGCTCTGCAACATCGTCATCTTGTCCGTCCTTCGTCCACCCCGGCCACACCGGGCGGCGTGGACCGTTCGACTACATCGGTTGGCCGTTCGGGCCGATCGATTGGCATTGCCGAGCGCGGCCCAAGGCGAGCCCCGGCCGTGCCGAAAACCGGATATGGCCAATTAAATGGTGTCAAGCGGCGCCTTTGCAATCGATAACTCAGCTTGGCGCCGGCGCCGCGTGTTCCGCGAGCGCCACGATCCGGGGCGGATGGCCGGTCGCTTCGAGGAACCGCAGCAGGTCGGCGCGCTTGATTGACGTGGTCATGGTGTTCACCAGCGGGTGACAGTTGATCGTCTCGTGGTGCATCAGGGCTTCGTCGAGCACAACGCTCACGCGCCGATCGCTGTCGTTCATCACCGCAAATGGCGTGACCGCGCCGGGCTCGATGCCGAGGGTGGCCTGCATCAGCTCGGCGGGCCCGAAGGAGAAGCGGCCGGACGCGCCGAGGCGCCGGTGCAGCGATTTGAGCTCGATCACCGCGTCCTCGAGCGCAGTGACCAGGAACAGGCCACCCTTTTTGTCTTTGAGAAAGAGATTCTTGGTGTGGCCGCCGGGAATGGTTCCACGCAACTCCCGTGATTGCGCGACGGTGAACAGCGCGTGATGCGTCACCGTCGTGTGGGCGATCCTGAGCCGGTCGAGGAAGGCGAAGAGGTCGGACGGCGTAGCGGGCATGGGCTCTGATTGATGCGGTGTGGCGCGCTCAGGCGGGACGCGGCTGCCTGATATCGAAGCCCTGATTGATGGCGGCGAACATCTGATAGAATCCGGACAACACCACGATCTCGACCAATCCGCGCTTGCCCCATTGCGTGACGGCCTGTACTTGCAGGTCGTCCGGCACGATCTGCCATGCCATGGTCTTCTCCAAGATCGCGTGCACGAGTGCGTAGGGTTGCGCTAGCGCCCCGGCGCGCCCGGAGCCGATGCAGTCGATCACCTCCCCCGGCAGGCCCGCGGCGCGCGCATGTGCGATGTGATCGTGCCATTCGAAATCGGCGCCCGTCGCGCGCGCGATGGTGAGCACGATGAACTGATAGACGGTTCGCGGCAGCGCGCCTTCGAATTTGAGGAAGAAGCCGAGCTCCTCGATGCGCCGCGCGAGTTCGGGATGATTGAGCAGTGCCAGATACGGGCCGCCGAAGCCCTCGCCCTGTGCCTTGCGACGGGCGGCCATTCTTTCGTAGAGCGCCCGTGCGTCAGCCGGCAGCGTTGCGGGATTCATGTCGAGCTCGGTCATCATTGATCTCCTATTCGTGATAGGACCAGGCTCGCGCGCCGGCGTTGAAATCGTACACCGGGGTCGGACAATTCTTGTCCGCCTTGACATCGATGAGTGCGGTGGTGCCCGCGGCCAGCGCCTGTTGGAACGTGGCGTCGAGTTGCGCGGGATCGCGCACGGTGAAGCCTTGCGCCCCAAGCGCCCGGGCAAATCCCGCCCAATCGTGATCTGGAATGCTGGTGAGCTCTGCCGGTAGCGCGCCATATTGCCGCGCGCGCAGCCACACATTGCCGAGCGCAGAATTGTTGATGACGACATAGACGATCGGCAGCCGGTATCGCGCCGCGGTCTGCACCTCGATGCCGTGCATCTGCATGCAGCCGTCGCCGGTGATCACGGCGATGCGCCGCTCGGGCTGCGCGCATTGTACGCCCACCGCCGCCGGGATCGCCCACCCCATCGGCCCGAGATTGGTGGCGGAGATGTAGGTGCGCGGTTCATAAGCGGTCCAGTAATGCCCGGCGAAGGCGCGATGCGCTCCGGAATCGACCAACGCGATCCCGTCGCGAGGGAGCGCCTGGCGCAGCGCGGCGATTGCCGTCGCCGGGTGGATGGGAGTGGTGCGCCGGCTCAAATTCTCGATGTCGTAGAGCCGCGGCGCGGCCTTGATCGCAGCGAGCCATTCCCGCCGGTGTGCCGCTCCAGCCGTAAGCGCCGGCGCAATGTCGGCAGCGCGCTTGTGCATGAGATCGAGAAAGGCGTGACAGCTCCCCGGCACGACATGACCGAGCTCGCCGTTTGCGGTCAGCTCCTCCATGTCCGTGTTGACGTGGATCATGAACGCCTTCGAACGTTCGCGCACCGTCCAATGCATGGTGTCACGCTCATTGAACCCCGAGCCCAAGACCAGAAGGCAGTCGAGCTCGCCGCCAAGGATGGCCGCGGTGGCGTGGCGAGTACCGGCGTAGCCGAACACGCCGAGCGACAGCGGATGGTCCTCCGGGAAAACGCCCTTGGCTCGCAGCGTGGTGGCGACCGGGATTGACCAGCGCTCGGCGATCTCCTTCAAGCGCGCCGCGGCGGCGTCGTGCTCGACACCGGCGCCGGCGAGCACCGCGATCCGGCTCTTTGCGCCATTTGCATCGGCAAGCAGCCGCAGCGCGGTTTCGGCCGCCTCCGTGCTCAACGGCTGCGCTTGCGCGAAGAAGCCCGCCACCTGGACATAGGCCCCCACACATTCGCCGACGAGCGCGTCGTGCGTGAGCGAGAGGTGAACCGGTCCGCGCGGCTGCGACCACATCGCGGTGAGCGCGTGGCGGAACCAGTGATTGAGGTTGTTGGCCGTGGCCACGGTTTGGGAGAGGTGCGTGAGCGGAGCCATAACGGCAGTGTCGTTGAGCGTCGCCTGGCTCGCGTCCTGAAACGCGCCACGGTCTTCCAAGTCGACGGGGACCTCGCCGGTCATGACCAGCAGCGGCGAGCCATCGGTCTTGGCGGCGGCGACCGCCGTTGCCATATTGCAGGAGCCTGGGCCGCCGATCCCGAGCGCGGCGCCGAAGCGCCCGCTGGCGCGGGCATAACCGTCCGCCATGTAGACGGCGCCCCCTTCGTGCGCCGCAATCACCGGCTGGAGTTTTGTCTGCCGCGCGAGCGCCGGCAGGAACGGATCGACCAAGCCGCCGGGCACCATGAAGAGATGAGCGAGACCCTCCGCGACCAGCGCGTCGAGGATGTAGTCGGTGCCGAGCTTGGTGGTCATGGAATGAGCGTTCGCGAATGGATGGTCGCGGTGATGACGCGGGGCCGCGCCACTGAAACAGCTTCTGTTCGGCGCGTTTCATGGACCGCAGTCGCGCCTGCTACAAGGGGGGCACGTGCCGGGGGTGAACGGCCAGGCGGGATGGTTGCAAAGCTTCCTTCCTTTTGGCATAGGTGCTCGATGTTCGGCGCATCCATTGCTGCGACCGGACTTAGGACGCGGGTGTAGCTCAGGGGTAGAGCACGACCTTGCCAAGGTCGGGGTCGAGGGTTCGAATCCCTTCGCCCGCTCCAACAAATCAATCACTTAGTTGCGGATGTCATTCAGCAGCTGTGTCCGGGTAAGCGACGGGTAAGCAACAAGCGCGATTTCGCCTTCGCCACTCGAGCGCCCTTCCATCATTTGTTTGAACTGGCCGCGGACCGTGCAGCGGTGCAGAGAGGCTCGCCCGGGCCGCGAATTGCCAACTACCGAATTTGCGACATATCGAAAGCTGCAGCTCGAAGACGTCGAGGTCAGAGTCATTCATTAGGGAGTCGATCGGCGAGCGCGCTTGATTGCGGGGAACGAACACGAGATTGGCCCGCTAACAGCTCCCGACCCAAAAGATCAATCGTCGCGACTGATTGGCTTGTCTAGCAAGGCGTACACTCTGGCGTCACGCGACCGCGATCGACGACTGCTCGCAGATAGGAGGACAACATGGCCGTTCACAAAGGTGTTGGTCACTAAGGCGCGCCGATCACGCTTGGTCAGGCCAAGAAGGCGATGGCTGCGGCCGAAGCGAAAGCCAAGCA
>DASQXF010000573.1:0-7752 GCA_035639895.1 Xanthobacteraceae bacterium | reverse complement strand
ACGTGCTCACGCTGTTCGGCCGCAAGTGTCACTACCCCGACATCGCGAATCCGAATCCGACGCTGCGAGCCTTCAACGAGCGCGCGGCAATCAATGCGCGGCTGCAGGGCACCGCCGCCGACATCATTCGCCGCGCCATGGTGCGCATGGAGCCGGCGCTGGCAAAAGCAAAGCTCTCGGCGCAGATGCTGTTGCAGGTGCACGACGAGCTCGTCTTCGAGGTTGCGGACGCGGAGGTGGAGAAGACCTTGCCGGTGGTGGAAAAGGTGATGGCGCAGGCGCCGCTGCCCGCCCTTTCGCTTTCCGTGCCGCTCGCAGTCGAAGCGCGCGCCGCACAGAACTGGGACGACGCGCATTGAGCAAATCGTGCGGCTAGTTGCGATGTGTCCTCATCCTGGAGGAGCGCGCGTCCTGCAGCAGTCCGCAAGCTCGATTGGGCGTGCACGCGTCTCGAAGGATGGGGGCCGACCTTATGCTTCGAGATGCATCGCAGCGTAGCTGAGTTCGCAGAAACCATCTGCGCTCGTTCGCGCTGCGATCTCCTCAGCATGAGATCGAACCGAGACCCAGCACGATGCATCAGAGGCTTTACGGCGGCGCCTTCGCCGCAATCTTTCTGATGGCCCCGGACGCGGCATACGCGGCCGCCGCGCTTGACGGCGCCGCGCTGGGTTGGCCCTGGGCGCTGCCGTTCATCGGCATCCTCGCCACCATCGCGACCGGCCCGCTGTTGTTCCCGCGCTTGTGGCACCGCCACTACGGCAAGCTCGCCTTCGCCTGGAGTGCGCTCACGCTGGCGCCGCTCGCCGCGGCCTACGGCGCGCCGGCCGCAGCCGCGGCTTTCACGTACGTAATGCTCATCGAGTATCTGAGCTTCATCGTGCTCCTATTCGCGCTCTACGTGGTCGCCGGCGGCATTTTGGTGACGGGAGAGTTGCGCGGCACGCCGCTTGTCAACACGGCGATGCTCGCCTTCGGCACGGCGATAGCCAGCGTGGTCGGCACCACTGGCGCGGGCATGATCCTGATCCGCCCGCTCATCCGCGCCAATGCCGCGCGGCTGCACAATGTCCACGTCGTGGTCTTTTTTATCTTTCTCGTCGCCAATATCGGCGGCGCGCTCTCCCCGCTTGGAGATCCGCCGCTGTTCGTCGGTTTCCTGCACGGCGTCGACTTCTTCTGGACGACGCGCGAGCTGTGGTTTGAAACCGCGCTCGTTGCCGGGCTCGTGCTCGCAGCCTTCATGGCGCTCGATATCTGGTGTTACCGCAAGGACCGCCTGATCACCACCGTCGGCGAAAGTAAGCAGCCGATGAACATCCGCGTCAGCGGCAGCATCAATTTCCTTCTGGTCGCGGGCATCATTGGCGCCATTCTCGGCGCAGCGGCGTGGAAACCTGGCCTCAGCATCAGCGTCCACGGCACCACGCTCGAGCTGCAGAACATTGCGCGCGATGCAACCCTGGCGCTGATCGCAATACTCTCGCTTGCGCTGACGCCGAACCAGCACCGCGAGGCCAATAGCTTCACCTGGGAACCGATCGTGGAAGTCGCCATTCTTTTCGCCGGCATCTTCATCTGCATCATTCCGGTGCTGGCGATGCTCGATGCCGGGAAGAACGGCGCTTTCGCATGGCTCTTGGCCGCGCTCACCGCGCCCGACGGCAGCCCGCGCGTGGTCGCGTATTTTTGGCTGAGCGGGGTGCTGTCGGCCTTTCTCGACAACGCGCCGACCTACCTCGTGTTTTTCGAGCTCGCCGGCGGCAGCGCGCGCGAGCTGATGGGCCCGCTCGCGCCGACGCTCGCAGCGATCTCCATGGGTGCGGTGTACATGGGCGCGCTGACCTACATCGGCAATGCGCCGAACTTCATGATCTATGCCATCGCCACCGAGCGCGGCGTGAAAATGCCGAGCTTCTTCGGCTACATGCTCTGGTCGGCGGCGGTGCTGCTGCCGGTGTTCGCGGTGCTCACTTTCGTCTTGCTCGCGAGGGACGCCTAGCCGGACGCGCCGCCTTGCTCGCGCGCTTCGAAGCGGGCGTCGCCTTCGATCGCGCGGCCGCCGGGAGCACCGCGACTGCCTCGATCTCGATGAGCGCTCCCTCCCGCGCCAGACCCGAAATCGCAATGGTCGTGCTTGCCGGCCGGTTACCTGCGGGAAGATAGCTGTCGCGCACCTCGCGGAAGATCGGCAGGTGTGCGCGGTCGACGAGATAGTTGTTGAGCTTCACGACGTCGTGGAAATCCGCGCCGACGGCGGCGAGCGCCGCTTTCAGATTCTCGAACGTCTGCTCCGCTTGCGCGCGGATGTCGCCGACGACCTTGCCGTCACGGCCGACCCCGAGCTGACCCGCGAGATAGACGATGCGCCCCGGCGCGGTGACCTCGACCACATGGGTGTAGCCGGGCGGCTTTGCCAGCGCTTGCGGATTGATGAATCGGGTCTGGGTCATGCCATTCTCCTCGATTGTGCCGTCACCGATGCCGAGCAGTCTAAGCACACCGCAGCTGGCGGCGGAATGGGTGCGGGGTATCCGCGCTTGACAGCGCACGTGACTTACGCGCTCTACGGCATGCCGATGATGGTCGTCTCGGTCGCCATCTCCCACGTGTATGTGTAGTGGCGCTATTTCTGATCGACAATTCGCCGCGTGGCGGCTTGGATTATTTTTTCACGACCACCATCAACGGCTTGTCTTTTGCGGCCCGGCTATGCACCACCAGCGCTTTGCCGGCGACGCTCGCATTGTCGTTGCGCGCCAGGTGGACCAGTTCAGCGGGAATGATGCCAGCTTCTCCGGCCTTGAGCAGACTGCTTCCCTTCCCTTCGATCTCGACCGTCAAACTACCCTCGATTACGTGCAGCAATTCCTGGGCGCCAGGATGGATGTGCCAAGGAGCCGCGGCGCCGGGCGGGAATTCGACGATACTGACCACGGTTTCCTGCACCACATGATTTTGGCCTTCGAGATCATTGCGTAAGATTTGGGTCAACTTCGGCCCGGCTTGGGCTTGTGCCAGCGCCATATTCACGATGGACGGAGCCATTATTCCGATACCTGACAACCGAAGAAACTCGCGGCGGATGATTGGCATCATTCCCTCCCGTGAATGCGACGGTGAATTTTCCGAGCTGCGTCTTCACAGTCCCGCGTGATTGAACCCCGCGCAGGTCAGAAAATTCCGAGGGGATGCGTTTACTCGGAGAGATCGGCGATGACGTCCTCTGCGATCGAGAGCGCGCAGGTGAGCCCCGGCGACTCGATGCCGAACAGGTGAACGATGCGCGCAAGTCCGTGCTGCTTCGGCCCCTCGATCATGAAATCGGCCGCGGCCTCTCCCGGACCGGTGAGCTTCGGCCTAATCCCGCAATAGTCGGGCACGAGGGAATTGTCCGGCAGCCCCGGCCAATAATCGCGGATGCGCTGGTAGAAGGCAGCCGCGCGGCTGACGTCGACGTCGTAATCCTCGCGCTCGATCCATTCCACATCCGGTCCGAAGCGCATGCGCCCGCCGAGATCGAGCGTCACGTGCACGCCGAGCCCGCCCGGCACCGGCACCGGATAGATCAACCGCGAGAACACCGGCCGGCCGGCGAAGCCGAAATAATTTCCTTTGGCGAGGACGAGCCGTGGCACCCGCTCTGGCGAATGGCCTTCGGTCGCGCGCGCCAGACGCTGGGCACCGAGCCCGGCGCAATTGACCACCGCATCGAAGCTGAGCCATTGGGGCTCGCTGCCACCAAGCGCCGCGTCCCAGCCGCCGCGGGCGGGCTTGAGCCGCTCAATCGGGCTATTGAATGCGATCATGCCGCCGCGATCTTCGAGATCGCCGCGCAGCGCCAGCATAAATCGGTGACTGTCGATGATGCCGGTTTCCGGCGAGTGCATCGCGGCGACGCAGGCAAGCTCAGGTTCGAGTCGTTTGACCGCCGCGGCATCGATGATTTCCACGCCTTCCACGCTATTGACCTGCGCCTGCTTGAGGACCGCTTCCAGCCGCGGCAGCTCCTCGGCGTGAGTGGCGACAACCAGCTTGCCGCACTTGCGGTGCGGCACGCCGTGCGAGGCGCAAAAGTCATAAAGCATGCGCCGCCCGCGCGGGCAGTGGTAAGCGCGCCGCGAGCCGGTCGGATAATAAAGGCCGGCATGGATGACTTCGCTGTTGCGCGAGGAGACGCCGGTGCCGATGCCGGAGGTCGCTTCAGCGACCACGACGTCATGGCCGGCGAGCGCGGCCGTGCGCGCGACCGCCAACCCCACCACACCCGCTCCGACCACCAGGACCTGCATGGCTCTGTCGCTCTACGCAAGCATCACTTTGCGCCGCCGTCGTTCCCGCGAAAGCGGGGACCCATATTCCAGAGACGGTGGGTCCCCGCTTTCGCGGGGACGACGGTCATGAGTTCATGAGTCTGATTCCGCATCACAGCTCGACCGGCAGGCCGGCGTAGTTCTCGGCCATCGAACGCATCGCGGCCTCCGAGCTCGTCACATAGTCGAGCTCGGCCAGCTGGCGCTTGCGGTCGAAGGCATTATGGCTCGGATCGAGATGAAACAGCTGCGTCATCCACCAGGAGAAGCGCTGCGCCTTCCAGACCCGGCGCAAACAGGTTGCCGAATAGCGCTCGAGCAGATCGCTGCGGCCCGCGCGATAGAATTCGCAGATCGCGCGCGCGAGCACCCGCACGTCCGCCAACGCGAGATTCATGCCCTTCGCGCCGGTCGGCGGCTGGATATGCGCGGAATCGCCGGCGAGAAAGAGCCGGCCGTACTGCATGGGCTCGACCACGAAGCTGCGCATGGCGGTAATGCCCTTCTGCAGCAGGGCGCCTTCACGCAACTTGCGCGTGCCGCCGATGCGGGCATGCAGCTCCTGCCAGATGCGCGCATCCGGCCAGTTCTCGATGTCGTCATCGGGGGCGCACTGCAAGTAGAGCCGCGCCAAGCTCGGCGAGCGCATGGTGTAAAGCGCAAAACCGCGCTCGTGATAAGCATAGATCAGCTCATGCTCGGGCGGAGGAGACTCGGAGAGGATCCCGACCCAGCCGAAGGGATATTCGCGATCGTAGGCGCTAAGCGCGGTCGCCGGAATGCTCGGCCGGCAAATGCCGTGAAAGCCGTCGCAACCGCCGATGAAGTCGCAAGCGAGCTCCCCATCGCGGCCGTCGTGGCGGAAGCGAATTTTCGGTGCGCGGCCGACGAAATCATGGATGCTCACGTCGCTCGCCTCGAACAAGATTTGTCCCCCATCGGCGAGCCGGTGCGCGATCAAGTCCTTCACCACCTCCTGCTGGCCGTAAATGGTCACGCCCTTGCCCACGAGGTCACGGAAATTGATGTAGTGCAAGGCGCCGCCGAAGGCAAAATAGACGCCGTTGTGGAACATGCCTTCGCGCTGCATGCGCGCGCCGAGGCCGGTTTCGACAAGGAGGTCGCTCGCCCATTGCTCGATCAGCCCGGCGCGGATGCGGCTTTCGATATACTCGCGGCTGCGGTTTTCGAGGATCACGCTCTCGATCCCCTCCAGGTGAAGGAGGTGCGACAGCATCAGCCCCGCGGGCCCTGCACCGACGATACCGACCTGAGTCCGCATCTTGCTGTCAGTCATTCTGCCGCTTGCTAGAGCATGTTCGTTTGGGTTTGAAGCACGTTGGTCCCGCGTAATCGGTGGGCTCCCCTCCCCCTTGTGGGCCCTGTTTGGACCGGAGACAAGGTGGACGGGTGTTCGGGGACATGGTGGACACATTTGTTCATCGCGAGGAGATCGTTTGCTGTTGCTGTTGCGCCTGTGGGCCCTGTGGGCAACGCGCAGCGTTGTCCACAAGTCCACGGGCTGTGCTCTCGGCCTGGCGCAAGTCGATCGTGGTGATCCAGTGGGCGCAATAATGCACGGCGAACACACCGTCCTCGCCGGTCGCGCGAACGGCGATCGGCTCGCCGCGCAGCGCTTTGCTGACGCGCCAGGGACGATTTTTGAAACTGATGAAGCCATCGCTATCGACCTTGCGGACCTGGTCGCCGGGGGCGTACTCGATCGGCGGCAACGTCTCGGGGAAGGATCGCGAGCTCGGTTTGTAGCGCTGCGCCGGCGTCGCCATGGCGAGCGCCTCGTGCGGCCGCTCATGGTTGTAGCGCAGGCGCCATTCATCGAAGGCGCGCTGGCACTCGGCGAGATCGCGGAAGCTGCGTCCGTTCATCACCTCGGCCTTGAAGGTGCGGTGGAAGCGCTCCTCCTTGCCCTGCGTCTGCGGATGGTGCGGCCGACCATGCAGAATGCGGATGCCCAGGCGGATCAACCAGATGCTGATACGGGTATGGGGATCGCCGCCGGGACAGCTCCAGGGCGGACCGCCATCCATCAGCATGGCCAATGGCATGCCGTAGCGGCGGAAGGTTTCTTCCAGATGCCGGCGCACCGGCTCGCCCTGCTCGCTGGCGCAGGCGGCGAGGATCAGATTGTAGCGCGAATGGTCGTCGAGCGCGGTGAGTGGATGGCAGCGCCCTTGGTGGATGGGAAAGTGACCCTTGTAGTCCATCTGCCAAAGCTCGTTCGGGCCGAGCCGCTCGAAGCGCTGCCAAGGCCCCGGGTGCTGGGCCGAGCCGTCTTTGTCCAACCGATCGTGCCGACGCAGGATCTCGGTGATCGTGCTCGCCGCCGGAATGTCGGCTTCACCACGATCCTGCAGGGCGCGTCTGATCTTGCGTCCGCCCCAAGCGTTATTGCTACGCTCACGCACCGCCAGCACCTTGGCCTCGATTCTCCCGGCTGTTCGCAACGGACTGCCTTTCGGTCGTCGCGACCGCTCGCTCAGGCCTGCCAGACCTTCTTCCCGATAGCGCTCGAGCCATTTGTATCCGGTCGTCGGACTGATCCCGAAGCGGCGACACAGCTGGCGAATGTTCGCGCTCTCCGCCGTCGCAAACACGACGAACTCCCGCTTCTGATCCATCACCGACATCCCTCGAAAAGGCATCCGACCACTCCCGATTCGTTGATCGGGAAAGTGTCCATGATGTCTCCGAACAGGTGTCCACGATGTTCCCGGTCTATACAGGGGAGGGGTTGGGGGTGGGGTCCATCAACGATAGCCTCGCCGCGCAACAACGACCCCCACTCCGACCCGCTGCGTGCACCACTCTGGCGATGCCGCGCCGTGGAGTCCACGCCGCGCGTCGACCCTCCCCACAAGGGGGAGGGTCGGGACCGAGTTTGCCGCTTGCGCGGATTCCCATTCACACTCACCCGTTCCAGACATCACGCATTGTCGGCGCGTTGGCGTGCGGGCGCCGGCGAGCGCCCGCGCCAGCGTTTCACCACGACTGGAACGAGCGCGAGCACGCCGAGCGCCACCAGCGCAGCGAGCAGCTCCGGCGTGAGCGCCGCGTCGATGTGGAACTCGAGCCGACAGTCGGAGCGGCCGGTCGCGAGGCAGGATTGATAAGCAGCCTGCTGCGCGGCGATCACGCTGTCGAGGCCGGCGCCGAGGAAGGCGAACACGAAGGTCGCAGGGATGACGCCGAGCGCGGTTGCTGCCGCGAAGCTGGCAAGCTTGACCCCGACCAGCGCCGGAACGAGGTTGATGATCCAGAACGGAAAGATCGGCACCAGCCGCAGAAACAGCAGATAACTGAAAGCGTCTTCGCGAAAACCTTGCGCCAACCTTTGCGCCAATGGACCCGCCCGGCGCACGAGATAGTCCCCCACCGCGCTCTTCGCGATCAGAAAGATGCAAATCGCTCCGACCGTCGC
>DASQXF010000572.1:0-5013 GCA_035639895.1 Xanthobacteraceae bacterium | reverse complement strand
TCCGGAATCGGCGCCGACGCGGCCTCGCCGTCGCTCTACATCCGCAAACGCGCGGAGGGTGAACTGGCGGTGCGCGCCGCCTTTCCCGACGCAGTCATTGTTCGCCCGGCGGTGATGTTCGGGCCGGATGATGCGTTTCTGACCACCATTCTTGCGCTGCTTCGCTACCTCCCGGTGTTTCCCATGTTCGGCCGCGGCCTCACCCGATTGCAGCCGGCCTATGTGGGGGACCTGGCGGAGGCGATCGCCAGGGTGCTCGCGCGGACGGAAAGGCGCGCCGTCACGTTGGAGTGCGGGGGACCTCGCATCTACTCCTACGAGGAGTTGCTCAGAGCGGTGGCGCGCGAAGCCGGCCTCACGGCGCGGCTGATGCCGATGCCGTTTGCCGCCTGGCATGCGCTGGCGTCGGTGGGGGAGATGCTCCCGAACGCTCCCGTGACCCGCAACCAGATCGAGCTGATGCAGGTCGATACCGTCGCTTCGCCGAGCATGCCCGGATTTGCAGAGCTCGGAATCGCGCCGCGGCCGCTGGAGGACGTAGTGCGCGAGATGCTCGCCCAGCGTCCCGGCGAGCGCTAGCTCCGGCTGCACCTGGTTCTGTTCTTTGAGCCGCGCGATTTGCCGGTGCTTGCGCGGCGAAAATCTGCTCCGCGATTTAGACATGGATAGGCGGCATCAAATCGCGCTATATGCGTGCAGGCGGTGTGCCCGCCACGCGCAGGCCAGCATCCACCGGCTTTGGGGGCGAAATCAAAATCATGGCCGCCGCAGACACAAACGACATCAAGCGCTCCATCGGTTTCATCAATTGGGCGCATGCGCTCGACCATTACGTGATGCTGATCTTCCCGACCGTGGTGATCGGGCTGGAGCTCGTTTACGGCCGCAGCTACGCCGAACTCATCATGCTCGGCACGCCTGCCTTCATCGCTTTTGGGGTGTTCTCGCTACCGGCGGGCTGGCTCGGTGACCGTTGGAGCCGGCGCAACATGATGGTGCTCTTCTATGCCGGCTGCGGGCTGTCGCTGGTCGCGGCGGGGCTTGCGCCGAATCTCATCGTGCTGGCGACGGCACTGACGGCGCTCGGGGTGTTCGCGGCGATCTATCATCCCGTGGGCACCGCCATGTTGATCGAGCAGGCGACTTTGCGCGGCCGTTCGCTCGCTTTCAACGGCGTGTGCGGCAATATCGGCGCCGCGCTCGCCGCCGGCACGACCGCGGTGCTGGTTGCGGGCCTGGGCTGGCGCGCGGCCTTCCTGGTCCCCGGGGCAGTCTGCGTGGCTACCGCCGTGATCTATGTGCGCCTCGTTCCGGACGAAGCACGAAAAGCGGCGAGCCGGGCTACGGTCGCCGATGTCCCGCTCGGCGTCGCATTGGCGGCGACGATCTTCGGCCTGTTCATCGTGATCGCGCTCTGCGCCGGGTTGGTTTTCAACATCGTCTCGGTTGCCTTGCCCAAGATCGTCGATGAGCGACTCGGCGCCGACGTGCCGCTTCTTCTGGTCGGAGGCCTGGCGACTGCGGTGTTCATGTGCGGTGCGCTCGCCCAGATCGCGGTCGGCCGACTAGTGGAGAAATTCCCGCCCCACATCCTCTTCGCCGTGATTGCGTCATTGCAGTTCCTCGGCGTGCTGTGGGTGGCGCAGGCCACCGGAAAGGTGCTGATCGTGGCGCTCGCCGTGACGATGGCGGCGATCTACGCACAGGTGACCGTCAACGATCTGGTGATTGCCCGCTACACCGCCGACGCCTGGCGCGGCCGCATCTATGCGGTGCGCTATTTCCTCACCTTCCTCGCCGCCGGCGCGGCGGTCTCGGCCATTGCGTTCCTGCACGGACGCGGCGGCTTCGCCCTGCTGCTGGCAACAACGGCGACCATCGCGTTTGGCTTCGTTATCGCGACTGCCGTGATCGCGGTGCTGGTCAACGGCGTGGAGAAAGCGCGCGCGGTGGCACCGGCGGAGTGAGCAACGAAAAACGGCCCGGGCTTGCGCCCGGGCCGTTGCAGCGTCGCCGCCGCAAAGCGTCAGAAGTCCATTCCGCCGCCCATTCCGCCGCCGCCCGGCGGCATGGCAGGCGCTTGCTTCTTCGGCACTTCGGCAACCATCGCCTCCGTGGTGATGAGCAGGCCGGCGACGGAGGCCGCGTCCTGCAGCGCGGTGCGCACCACTTTGGTGGGATCGATGATGCCCTTCGACACGAGGTTGACGTAGTCGCCGCTCTGCGCGTCGAAGCCGAAGGCGTACTGATCCTTCTCCAGGATCTTGCCGACGATCACGGAGCCGTCTTCGCCGGAGTTGATGGCGATCTGGCGCGCCGGCCACGACAGCGCCTTGCGCACGATTTCGATCCCGGTCTTCTGATCGTCGTTGTGGGACCGAACCTTCTTGAGCGCCTCCGTGGCGCGCAAGAGCGCAACGCCGCCGCCCGGCAGGATGCCTTCCTCGACCGCGGCACGGGTCGCATGCATGGCATCATCCACGCGATCCTTGCGCTCCTTCACCTCGACCTCGGTCGCGCCGCCGACACGGACGACGGCGACGCCGCCGGCGAGCTTGGCGAGGCGCTCCTGCAGCTTCTCGCGGTCGTAGTCGGAGGTAGTCTCCTCGATCTGCGCCTTGATCTGCGTGATGCGGGCCTCGATGTCGGCCTTCTTGCCGGCACCGCCGACGATCGTGGTGTTCTCCTTGTCGATGCTCACCTTCTTGGCCCGGCCCAGCATGTTGAGGGTGACGTTCTCGAGCTTGATGCCGAGATCTTCGGAGATCGCTTGGCCGCCGGTGAGGACAGCGATGTCCTGCAGCATGGCCTTGCGGCGATCGCCGAAGCCGGGAGCCTTCACCGCGGCGACTTTGAGTCCGCCGCGCAACTTATTGACCACGAGCGTGGCAAGCGCCTCGCCCTCGACATCCTCGGCGATGATGAGCAAGGGCTTGCCGGTCTGCACCACTGATTCCAAGAGCGGAAGCAACTCCTGGAGGCCGGAAAGCTTCTTCTCGTTGATGAGGACGTACGGGTCTTCCATTTCGACCCGCATCTTGTCGGCGTTGGTGATGAAGTAGGGCGAGATATAGCCGCGGTCGAACTGCATGCCTTCGACCACGTCGAGCTCCGTTTCCAGCGACTTGGCCTCTTCGACGGTGATCACGCCCTCATTGCCGACCTTCTTCATCGCTTCGGCGAGGAAGCGGCCGATCTCGGCGTCGCCGTTGGCGGAGATGGTGCCGACCTGGGCAATCTCCTCGTTGGAGGTGACCTTCTTGGAGTTCTTCTTGAGGTCTTCCACGATCGCCTCGACCGCAAGATCGATGCCGCGCTTGAGGTCCATCGGATTCATGCCCGCGGCCACCGCTTTGGCGCCTTCCTTGACGATTGCGGCGGCGAGTACGGTCGCCGTCGTGGTGCCGTCGCCGGCGACGTCGGAGGTCTTGGAGGCGACCTCGCGCACCATCTGCGCGCCCATGTTCTCGAACTTGTCTTCGAGCTCGATCTCCTTGGCGACGGTCACGCCGTCCTTGGAGATGCGCGGCGCGCCGAAGCTTTTGTCGAGTATGACGTTGCGGCCCTTGGGACCGAGCGTCACCTTCACCGCGTTGTTGAGGATGTCGACGCCGCGCAGCATCTTGTCGCGGGCTTCGACCGAGAATTTGACTTCCTTGGCAGCCATAACTGTTGTCTCCGAATGTTGTTGTGAGGCGAACCGACGCGTCAGGCGGCCTTCTTGCGGGCGACGCCCTCTTCGATGACGCCCATGACATCGCTCTCCTTCATGATGAGGAGTTCTTCGCCGTCGATCTTGACCTCGGTGCCCGACCACTTGCCGAACAGGACCCGGTCGCCGACTTTGATGTCGATGGGAATGAGCTTGCCCGCCTCGTCGCGGCCGCCGGGGCCTACCGCGATCACTTCGCCCTGGGACGGCTTCTCCTTGGCGGTGTCGGGAATGATGATGCCGCCGGCGGTCTTCTCTTCGGCATCAATGCGCTTGACGACGACGCGGTCGTGAAGCGGACGGAATTTCATGATAAACCTCCTAAGCTGTTGATGCTCTTTTAAGAGTTGCCTTTGAGCGGAGCGCGACAAAGGCTTCTTGCGATAGTTGCAGGCGCGAGATAGGGCTGTCGTTTCTGCCCGCAAGAGGCCTGCCAGAAAAATTTAGCACTCCGTAGGGTAGAGTGCCAAGCCGAAATTAGCAGTCTATTGTCGGAGTGCTAGGCCGCCTGCTCGGCCGTCCAAAGTCGGAAATGGCGTTTTGTTAGCACCATAAGGTGTATGCTGCTAACGCCTTGATTTTAGGAACTTTCTTCATTTTTTGAGCTTGTTTGTATGGGAGGGAACTCGGCAGACTTGATGTCCGAATCGGAGGGCATCCATGGCACTTCAACGCACGATATCCGGGGACTTCCGCCGCCAACTCGAAGGCTACGGTCTAACGACGGCGCAGATTCTTTATCGGCTTCCCGACCACCCCTCCTTGCTGCAGACCTATGTCTGGCAAGATTACGATCTATGTCCGCGATTTCCCGTGCTCAACCGCTTTCTCGCATTCTGGCTGGAAAAGCTGGAGGGACCTCTCTACTCGGTCACGGTTGCGCACTCGCGCCTGATCAGACCCGCCGAGCTGCGCGCGATCGACGGCGAATTCCGCTTGCACTGAGGAGCGAGCGCCGCTTCCGCGGCTAGCTCAGCACGCCCACGATCGCCCCCATCAGGCAGGTCGCAAGCGTCCCCGAGAGGATCGATTTGAGGCCAAGCGAGAGCACGTCGTCGCGCCGCTCCGGTGCCATGGTGGACAGTCCCGCGATCATGATGCCAAGCGAGCCGAAATTGGCGAACCCGCACATGGCGTAGAGCATGATCAGGCGCGAGCGCGCCTCGAGCGCCTCGGGCGGCAGCTTCGACAGCTCCACATAGGCAATGAATTCGTTGAGGACGGTTTTGATGCCCATCAAAGCACCGGCGGTCGTCGCCTCGGGCCAGGGAATGCCCATGAGCCAGCACACCGGCGCCATC
>DASQXF010000571.1:0-8683 GCA_035639895.1 Xanthobacteraceae bacterium | reverse complement strand
CGTTCTTTTTCACGCATCCCGGACGTCTGGTCAGCGGGAAACGCGCGCGAGGAGTCCTCGTACTGCCGCGGGCGCGTCGACTCGCATACTTGCTTGCCAATAGAAACGCGCACGGAGCGCTCCCCTGGCAAAGGAGCGAAGATCACACGACGCACCATTCGTGCATCGCGCACAGCCGCGGGCCATTGGGCGAGGCGAGCCAAGCTAGGCCGGGCGAATCGAAAGCCGAGATCGTAGCCCATCGGGCAGCGCGCAGCCCGATCGCAGCGCGCCGCTAAGACGAAGCGGCGGCCGAGCTTGAGCGCGCGCCGCCCAGCCATCGCTCGTGGGTGAGAGGAACCGTCAGCCGCGCATGCAGTCCATCCGCTGTGAAGGATTGCTCCACTTGGCCGTTGAGCTGGCGTTCGATCACCATATTGATCAGCCGCGAGCCGAAACCCGCTCGCCTACTCCGCCTTGGGGCGGGGCCACGACCTTCCTTCCAGTCGAGGATAAGGGTGAGGCCTTGCTGCGTGCGCGCGACCGACCAGCTCAGATCGACGCGGCCGGAGGGGACGGAAAGGCTGCCATGCTTGCCGGCGTTGGTCGCCAGCTCGTGCACCGCCATGCTCAGCCCAAAGGTCGGATCGGGCTCGAGGAAAACATTCGGTCCGCTGAACGAGATGCGGTCGAGGAATGCGGCAAGCAATGTGTTGAGAAGCTCGCTGAGCGACGTTGATTTCCAACCGCCTTCGGTAATGAGGCGATGCGCATTGGCAAGCGCAAGAACGCGCGCTTCGTATTTCGCCACGAGGTCGGCAAGATTGCGCGAATTTTTCGCCGTCTGCGAGAACAGGGCGAGCAGCTGAGAAAAAAGATTGCCGGAGCGGTGCCGCAGCTCGCGGATCATCAATTCGTGCCGTTGATCGAGCTGCCGGCGCTGGATGGCGCCTGCCAACACGTTGGCAACGGCGGCGAGAAACGCCACGTCGTAGTCATTGAACTTGCGCCGCTTCGCGGTATGCGCGCCGAGCACGCCATAGGCGCGCCCGTCACGCCCGGCGATCGGCGTGGTAAGTCCGCTCACGACGCCGTGGTTTTTCAAGAGCGGGGCGCCTGAGAATCTGGTCTCCGACGCGAGATCTTCCACGATCACGGGCCGCCCGGCAGCAAGGGTATAGCCCGCCTGCGTCTCGCGGCCGGTTGAAACAGTGGCCGTGCCGACCAGTCCGGGGTGCCATCCGACCCCCGCTCTGAGCAAAAGCTCGGCGTCTCCCGGAACCAGTTCGAGAATTTTCAGCATTTCGAGATCGAGGATCTCACCGACGGTCGTGACTACCTCGTTGAAGTATTTCTGCAGATCGCTTTCCGTCAGTGCGCGTTCCCCCAGGCGCGCCAGCGTTTCCTGCTGGCGCGCACGCACGCGAACCTCGCGATTGATGCGCAGGCGTTCGGTGACATCTCGGCACAGGCCGAGCATTTGCACAGTCGCGCCGTCCTCGACGACAGCGGTGACCAGCGCTTCGAGCCAACGCTCCTCGTGCCCCGATCGACCCGGCAGGCGGTACTCCAGGCGGCACGGCTCGCGCGTCTCCAGAGTCTTGCGGATCGCGGCGAAAACGCCTGTCGCATCCTGCGGCGCAAAGTCCTGCGGGGCGATCGACAGCTTGCCGTCGATAGCGCCCTCGGGACGACCGTGAAAATCTTCGAGGTTGGTCGACCACGTCAGCTGGTGCGATCGCAGGTCCCATGACCAGATGCCGACCTGGCCGAGCTCGAGCGCCCGTCGAAACGATTCGAGATCGGACGAGACAGGCGTCTCGGCCGTTTTACCTTTGTCCTGTGCTTGAGACGATTTCACATCCACCGTGCGACCCTTTGTATTTGGGTTCTTGAGTGCAGGTTCCGCGGGCAAATAGCCTCTCCTTTCGGGCCCACGCGAATTCTTGCCTCCGATCGCCTCGAGTCAAGCATCGGTGCGTCGCTCGCGCTTTCACTTCTCATGTGTCGCAGCAAGCGGCTAAACGTACTGCCCGGATCATATGCCCCTGCGAGGCTTGGTTCAGATCGCGAGCCGGCAAGTGGCGTGCGAAAGGCGCCTGTCGCGGCGTTTGCCCAATCGCGGT
Source organism: Xanthobacteraceae bacterium (assembly GCA_035639895.1). Taxonomy (GTDB): domain Bacteria; phylum Pseudomonadota; class Alphaproteobacteria; order Rhizobiales; family Xanthobacteraceae; genus VAZQ01. The sequence continues at coordinate 6,578 of DASQXF010000571.1, read as the reverse complement.
CGCGCCGAACCGGCCCGGCCATCGTCTCGACGATTAAACCGCTGGTATTTCGAAAGTTCCGAGGCGCGCAGCTCACCTCGGCTCTGGGGCCGAGATGCCGCGTCGAGTGCAGATTCAATATCTCGAATGCCAGCGCGCGCTTACGACACGCAACGGCCGGCGATTTGCGCCAGTGGCGATTGTCCGATCGCGCTGACCATGGGCTCGCAGCCGTCGAGCAACTTGGGCTTGGGAGCCGGCGCCGGCGGAAGTTCGGCCGGGCCGTTCACTGCGTTGCGGCTCTTGCTCGAAGCGAGCGGCAAGCGGTCGCTCTTGAGCGTGCGGTCGACCATCGGCGCGTTCCGCGACAGCGCCGGCGAGGCGGTGCTGGTGGCGGAAAGTTCAAGACCGGCGAGGAAGGTCGCAATCACAAAGACTGCGCCGCCGCAGCCGACGAGATATCCGGAATAACGCCGCATGCGTTGCTCCCCACGATCCCTGTCTCCATTAGTCGCGTTAACCCGCGGTCAGGTTCACGGGCTGCGCTGGGATTTGCGCGGATCAGGACGTGGTGGAAGGCGTCGCCGTAGATAAGGCTTTGCACGATAACGAGGATTTGGCGAGGCGTCGGGGTCGATCGGGTTCCAATCCGAGGGGCTCCCGCTCCGCTGGCTACGAGATGTCGATGGGCCTTTTTGATGCCGAAGGCTTTCAGGAACCAACGGGCGCCTCGCGCGTTGGGAAGCAGCCGGCCGCCCATTTCCCCCTCCCCGTGCTCGGCCGGTTATCTAGGGCGTAGTCGACAGATTGGGTCGGCTACGCCCCCGTCTTTTCCGGCGAAGGTCTTTTCTGGCGAGGTGATGTGCGACGCTCTCACACACACGCGCGGTGCTGTGCGCCGGAACCATTGTTCGGACGTCCGGGTTCTTTCCCCATCTCGAGGACAACAGGAGCAAAGCGATGAATTGGGATCGTGTCGAAGGCAATTGGAAAGAGTTCAAAGGCAAAGTTCAACAGAAGTGGGGTAAGCTCACCGAAGACGACCTCGACGTGATCGAGGGCAAGCGCAAAGAGCTCAGCGGCCGACTCCAGCAGCGCTATGGCGTGGCCAAGGACGAAGCCGAACGCCAAATCGATTCCTGGCTGAACAGCGTCCACTAGGGAAACCTCGCGCCGCGGGAGAGACCATGTTCCGTCGATCCGGATACGCCCGCGCGCTTTCCACCGAGATCGGTGACATCGAGCAGCGTTTGCGTGCACTGGAGCGACGCCTCGAAGCGATCGGGGGCCGCTCCGCGGCGGGCGCCGCGCAGGCCGTCGATCATGTTGGCGAGACGATTGCGTCGGCCTTGAGTGGTGTCGCCGAACGGCTGCGCGGCCGCGCCGATTCCGTGCGCGATGAAGTAGCCAAGATCAGCGGCGATGCGGCGAAGCTCGGTAATCAGGCGCTGCGCCACCTCGTTGATGAGGTCGAGCACCGTCCGCTGATCACGCTGGCGGTTGCCGTTGGTGTGGGAATTCTCATCGGGCTAGCGAGTTACCAGGCCAGCCACGCCAGCCATTCCAACCGCTCAGCCGGCCGGCGCCGCCGCTGAGCGGGCACGGCCGAACCCTTTCTCCACGGTCACGCGCTGACGCGCCGCTCGCGGCGTTTGGCGGTGCGCTCGAAGAACAATGCTTGGCTCGCAACCGCCGATACGGTCGCGGGCTGGAACGGCTTGGCAATCAGGAAGGCCGGCTCCGGGCGTTCGCCGGTGAGGAAGCGCTCGGGATAGGCGGTGATGAAGATCACCGGCGCCTCGAACGATGTGAGCAACTCGTTCACTGCCTCGAGTCCCGAACTGCCGTCGGCGAGTTGAATGTCGGCGAGGATGAGGCCCGGACGCTTTTTCTTGGTCAGCGCCAGCGCCTCCGCATGGGTCCGGGCGACGCCGAGCACGCGGTGACCGAGGCCTTCGACTAGAGTCTCGAGCTCCATCGCGATGAACGTGTCATCCTCGATAATGAGGACGTCGGTGGCGATCTCGGCTGCAAGCTCGCGCCCGGATTCCTCAACCAACCCGCGCAGCTTCATGACGTCAACGTCGAGGATCCGTGCCGCGTCCGGCTCGGAAAACCCTTCGAGCGCGACCAAGAGAAATGCCTGGCGGGGAAGGGGTGTAATGTTGGCGAGCTTGTGCTCTCCGGGAAGCTCGTCCTCCCCAGAGCCCGGCGCCCCGTTCACCGCGACCGAGTTCCAGATTTTGGTGAACAGATGATACAGCGCCACCCGCGGGCCTCGGGGATCCTCGATCACCGCGCGATCCGCGATCAGAGCCTCCAAGGTAGCGGCGACGTAGGCGTCGCCAGAAGCTTGGCTGCCGGTCAAGGCCCTTGCATAACGCCGCAAAAACGGCAGGTATTGTGCTACCGCAGCAGACGAGTTGGACACGGCACCCTCCCGTTCATATCTTGAGGTTATCGGCACAAACGACCCTCTCGGAAAAAAGTTCCACGGCACGGAACGAACGATCCGAGGTCACGTTATCATCGGATAAGCGTAAGAGGGGCCCGGGCCAAGGGGCTGCGCCCGGGAGAAACGAATGAATGAAGGAAGGCCGAGTCGGGCGGGCATGGTGGGGCAAAAGGCTGCTCGGCCGGACACAGATACGCTGAGGTCAGAGGCGACCAATGCATACCGACGCGCAAGTTAGAAGGCCCGGAGGGCGCCTCAGTCGCGAGGATCAGCGAAGGATCGGTGACATCCTTCAGCGCGTCTACGACGAGGTGTTGCGCCAGGGCGTTCCCGACCGCTTCAAGGAACTGCTGGAGCGCTTCGAGCAGCCAAGTGGCGACGCCGAAGCGCGGTCGAGCCAGGGACAAAGCGCGGGACACCATCAGCCTGATCATATGGTGGGGGCGAAGGGATTCGACAACAAGGGGTCCAGATCATGACGATGCGATCATCCGTGCGTGACGCGATGCTCGCAGCGGTGCCGAGCCTGCGGGCATTCGCCATCTCGCTCTGCGGTAACGTGGATCGTGCCGACGACCTGGTGCAGGAAACGCTGTTGCGCGCCATGGCGAACATCGATTCCTTCCAACCTGGCACGAACATGTCCGCGTGGTTGTTCACGATCCTGCGCAACCTGTTTCGCTCCGAATACCGCAAGCGGCGGCGCGAGGTCGAAGATACCGACGGCACCTATGCCGAGAGCCTGAAATCGCATCCCGAACAGCACAGCCGGGTGGAGTTCGACGAATTCCGCGCCGCGCTCGCCAAGTTGCCGGCGGACCAGCGGGAGGCGCTGATCCTCGTCGGCGCATCGGGCTTTTCTTACGAGGAGGCTGCCGCCATCTGCGACTGCGCGGTCGGCACGATCAAGAGTCGAGTCAATCGCGCGCGCACGCGGCTGTCCGACCTTCTCTCGATCGAGGGCACGGACGACTTCGGCCCTGATCATGCCACCCGTGCAATTCTCTCCGCGGGCGGTCGCGGCTGAGCAGTATATTCAGTCCTACAACGTGGTGACTCGTGGTGCCCGGTCTCGTGCCGGGCATCTACTTTGAGCTTGCGTGATGCTCCACGCACGTGAATGGCCGGAACGTCGAGTCCGGCCATGACGACCCACGTCAATCAGCATTGGTATAAGAGCCTCGCCTTGAGGACGGGAAAATGTGCCAGAATGGAGGCGCTTCCCCTGCAAGGAACGAGCCTTTCATGAGCGTTGATACTCAAGTCACCACGCTGAGCGCGGCCCTCGACGACTATCCGCATACGCTGCCGCTCAAGCGTGGCGACATCACATCCTCGCGCGTCACCTTCGGCTTTTCCGACATCCGGCCGGCGAATCGCTTCTTCAAGCCCATGGTGCGCGAGCTCAAATTCGACGTCAGCGAAATGGCGATCGCGACCTACGTGCAGGCCAAGGCCTATGGCAAGCCGCTCGTTCTGCTCCCTGCGACGATGATGGGCCGCTTTCAGCAGGGCACCATCCTGTGCAATGCGGCGCGTCCGCTCACGCCTTCCGAGCTTGCCGGCAAACGCATCGGCGTTCGCGCCTACAGTCAGACCACGGCGGTGTGGGTGCGCGGCATCCTTGAGAACGATTACGGCGTCGACCTCGGCAAGGTGCACTGGGTCACGTTCGAAGACGGCCATGTGGCGGAATATCGCGAGCCCGCGGGCGTCGAGCGCGCGGGCGCCGATAAGAATCTTCTCAAAATGCTGCGCGAGGGCGAGCTCGACGCTGCGATTTACGGCGCCGACCTTCCCAAAGATCCGGCGCTGACGAGTGTGATCCCGGATGCCGAAGCGGCAGCACGGCAGTGGTACGCGCGACACGAGGTCGTGCCGATCAATCACATGGTGGTGGTGACGGAAAAACTGGCGAAGTCCGATCCGCAAGCGGTCAAGGAAATTTACCGCCTGCTGCTGCAAGCTAAAAACGCCGCCGGGCTGCCCAAGCCGGGCGAGATTGATTTTCTGCCGTTCGGTTTCGACGCGTGCCGCCCGGCACTGCAGACCATCATCACCTATTCGCTGCAGCAGCAGCTCCTTCCGCGAAAAATCGAGGTCGAGGAGCTGTTCGACGATTTGACCCGCACTCTCGACGGGTGAACGCATCAGCTTTGGCCAGCCAAAGCCCCGACCACCGTTGCGCCCAACCGCCGGTTTGCTGATACGCTTTTCTGAACGATTTTCGTACGCGAGTGAGCGACAAGCCCGCATTGATCCGGCTTATCGACTTGATGAGCCGATGTCCGCCAACGCGAGACGGTATCTCGTTCCGCCTGCGTGGCGCACAGCGCATCAATTCGTTTACCAAATTCATTTACCCAATCAGTGCGGCCTTGGTCGCTGTCGCGCTCCCTGCGATATCGACGAACCTTTGCGGCATTGGCAGCGTTAATGGAATCGGCGCCACGCGGAGCGGCGGCCGGAAAAACGTCGGGAGGAGCGTCTCGTGAAGTTAACGGATAGGGCCCCGTTTCTATCCCATGCTGCTGGCATTCGGATGCTGCGCATCCTGGCCGCCGGCGCGGCTTGGACCCTTGTTGCCGGGCACGCCGAGGATGCTGCAGCCCGCGGAATGGGTTTTGGCATGCCCTACGGATGGTACGACGGCTGGTATGGGCCTCCAGCGGTGATCCCTTCTCGCAAGCCGAAGGTTGCCCCCGTGCGGCGGGAAAAGGCCGAGCCGAAGAAAGAGACGGGCTTCGGCGACATGCCAAAGGGGCCGCTGCAGATCGTCGTCTCGATTGATAATCAGACGGTGACACTATTTAGCAATGGCGTGCGCGTTGCGCAGGGGCCGGTTTCGACCGGCGTGCCGGGCCATCCCACGCCCATGGGCGTGTTCAGCATCATCGAGAAGGACCGTTATCATCGCTCCAATCTCTACAGCAACGCGCCGATGCCCTACATGCAGCGCATTACTTGGTCGGGGGTAGCGCTGCACGAGGGCCCGCTGCCGGGCTATCCGGCCTCGCATGGCTGCATTCGCATGTCGCACGATTTCGCCCGCAAGCTTTGGCCGACCACGAAGCTGGGCGTGCGTGTCGTCGTGGCTCGCCACGAGCTTGCGCCTGTCGATTTCGAGCATCCCAAATTGTTCAGGCCGAAACTCAAGCCGGCTGAGCCCGAAATCGCGATCACCGGCGGCGACGCACGCAGTGCAGCGCCGGCGACCATGATGGCGCAGGCAGCCATCGCGGATGGCGGCAGCGAGCGCACCGAAATGGTGCCGCAAGGGTCGGTTACCGAACCGGGCCCGAGCGAGGTCGGCGCCAGCGATAACGTCAAACCCGCACCGACCGCCGACCCGGCAAAGCCGCCGGAGCCGCCGGCGATCAGGGCCGTCGAGGAGCCGCTCAAGCGCAGCGGCCAAGTTGCAGTATTTGTCAGCCGTAAAGAGCAAAGGATCTTCGTTCGGCAAGCCTTCATCCCGCTGTTCGACATGCCGGTGGTGATCGAAGACGCCGATCAGCCGCTTGGCACGCACGTCTTCACCGCGATGGAGGCGACCGAGAACGGAGCCGGCATGCGCTGGAATCTCATCACTGTTCCGTTTGAGGTGACGGCGCCGGAGCGGAAGGACGCGAGGAAGAAAAAGGAGGCCAAGCCGATCTTTCGACAGAAGCCGCCCCCGAGCGCGGCGGAAGCGCTTAATCGCATCCAGATGCCGCAGGAGGCGGTCGAGCGCATCAGCGAGTTGTTGATTCCCGGCTCCTCGCTAGTCCTTTCCGACGAGGGCCTCGGTCGGGAAACCGGCCGCTACACGGAATTCATCGTCGTCTCGCCCTAGGCATTGAGGCGATCCCGGTGCACAGTGAGGCGATGTTCGAAGGCTTCACTCGCACCGAGATCAAGACCAGCGGCGCGCGCATTCTCACGGTTCACGGGGGCAAGGGACCGCCGCTGCTGCTGCTGCACGGCAACCCCTTCTCGCACCTATCCTGGCACAAGATCGCCCCGCGTTTGGCGCGCGAGTTCACGGTGGTGGCCACGGACCTGCGCGGCTACGGCGATTCGGAAAAGCCGCCCGGCGGCGCCGACCATAGCGGTTATTCCTTCCGCGCCATGGCGCAGGACCAGTTGGAGGTGATGGCGGCGCTCG
>DASQXF010000570.1:0-8371 GCA_035639895.1 Xanthobacteraceae bacterium | reverse complement strand
GATTCGCCGCGCCACACCTTCAGCGTACCGATCTTCTGACCTTCCTGCACCGGTGCCGGCACCGGGCCGGAATAGACCACACGGGCGATGATCTTGTCGCGCGAACCGCGCGGTACCATCAATCGCACTTCTTTGCCCGCCGTGAGCGGCACGCTTCCCTTGGCTCCGCCATAGACCTTGGCCTGCGCGATTTCCTGGCCGTCCGCGAACAACAGCCCGGATTGGAAGTTGTGAAAACCCCACTCCAGCATCTTCTTGGCCTCGTCGGCGCGCTCCTTTTCCGATCGCAGCCCGGTGACGACGACGATCAGGCGCAATCCGTTCTGCACCGCCGAGCCGACTAGGCCGTAGCCGGACTCCTTGATGAATCCGGTTTTGAGGCCATCAGCCCCGATATTCAGCGTAAGCAAGGGATTGCGGTTGAATTGGCGGATCTTGTTCCAGGTGAATTCGCGCTCGCTGTAATATTTGTAGTAATCGGGATAGGTCTCGATGATATGGCGCGCGAGTTTGGCAAGTTCGCGCGCGGTCATGAGCTGTCTCGGGTCGGGAAGCCCGGTCGAATTTCCGAACGTTGATTTGGTCAGGCCAAGCTCGCGCGCCCGCTTCGTCATCAACTCCACAAAAGTGGATTCATTGCCTGAAATGCCCTCGGCGAGCGCGATGCACGCGTCGTTGGCCGACTGGATGATCGCCCCGTGCAGGAGATCGTCGACCGCGACCTTGCTGTTGATCGGAATGAACATGCTCGATGTATGCGATGGCGCGCCACCCCTGCGCCACGCGTTGGTGCTGACGCGGAATTCGGTCGTCGGCTTGAGTCGGTCCTGCTTGATCTCGTTGAACACCACCTCCTGCGTCATCAATTTCGACATGCTGGCTGGCGGAATGAGATCATCGGCGCCCTTTTCGAACAGCACCGTGCCGCTCCGCGCCTCGATCAGCATGGCGTGCGGGGCAGCGGTCTGATAGCCGTCGCTGGCCTTCGGTCCTGATACGGGATTGGGGGCGGCTGCAGCGGAGGCTAGCGCGCAAGCAACACTCGCGAGCGCGGCCCATCTGGCGAAGGACCGGCGCGATACTTTAGCGACTAGGTTCATGATTATGGCAAACCGTGCGTGGTCAACGTCCACGCTCCTTTGCCGCCCCGCATGTGCTTAGCAAGTTAGACCTCGGGGAATCAATGCTGGATTGCAGCGGCGCGATGTCGCCAAATCAAATTTGCGGGTCAGTAGAGGCCGCGGCCGCTCATCAGGTCGAGCGTTGCGGGCTCGTTGCGCGGCGCGAACGCAGCCGCGGGAGCCTCGGGTGGCGGCGTCGGCTCGACTGGGGTTTCGGCAGCCGAGGCCGAGCGCACCAACGATTTTGCGTTCCGACGGCTAGCCGTCTCGCCCGGAGACGAGATGACGCGGGATGATGCGCTGCTGAGCTCAAAGGAACGAGCAGTCGGCGCATTCTTGGCGTCCTCGAGATTGGAAATGAACGGCTTCGCGGCTGCGATCATGACCTTCGAAGGAGCCGGTGCGGGCGAGCCGTCACGCAACGTCGCCATCAGCATCCTATCGTCGCTGCCCTGCATCGGTGCAGGTCCGACATATTCGACCCGCACGCGGGCAAGCCCTCTGCTGTAGAATTCGAGCGCTTTGGCTGTTCCGATCGAGAGATCGATGACGCGATTGCGATGGTACGGGCCGCGATCGTTGACGCGCACGATGATGGAGCGGCCGTTATCGAGATTGGTGACTCGCACATAGCTTGGCAGCGGCAGCGTGGTATGCGCGGCCGAGATGCTGTGCATGTCATAGATTTCGCCGTTGGCGGTTAGCCGTCCGTGGAAATCACGGCCGTACCAGGAGGCAACGCCCTCGGCGCGGTAGGAGGGATTTTCGGCCGGAACATAGGTACGGCCATTGACGCTGTAGGGCTTGCCTACGCGGTAGTTGCCGCCACCCTTGGGTACCGGCTCGCCCTCCTCGACGACACGCGGGCTGTATTCCTTGCTGGAGAAAGGCCCCGAGCAGTGGGCGAGCACAGTGCAACAGGCGGCCAGCGCGCCGAGGCGGGCAATGCCGCCGAAACCTGACAGTTGCCGCCCCATTTGATCCCCCCGCTCCGCGACCACCGCGGCAGCGCCGCAGCATGAACGCGGATCGATCGCACCGAATCTATCGGCGGCGACCGGTTCCCGACCTGCGCATATCGCCGTTTGATCGCGGCAGGAATGGGGCTGCTTTGTGCCGCACACCGGCAAACAACACTGTGTTGCGAAGCGGCCAATCGAGGCGTCAGTCGATGTCGCGGCCGAGGAGCGCTGCGCGCATGGCATAGACCGCAATTCCGGCTATGAGGCCCGTGAGGAAGAGCCCGCAAATGCCAATCCCGACCGCAAGTGCCCGCGCGAGCGCCTGTCGCGGCACGATATCGCCGTAACCAATTGTGAGGCCGGTGACGAAGGTGAAATAGAGCGCATCGCCCACGGACCAGCCCTCGAGAAGGCCAATGAGTAGGCCAAGGGCAACTTGGACCGCAAAAATCACCGAGAGAACGGGCCATGCGAGATGAATGGCATGGCCAAGCGCCATGAAGAAGCGCCGCCGCACAATCCTTGCTGCCGGCCGGCTCATGCGCGCTCTCAAATATTTTGGTCAACCAACTGTCAGAACGTCGATTTCAGCTTCAGATGATCGAGGCGGTTGATCGACTTGACGTCGAAGTGCCGTACTTGGCTGTCCTGCAGCACCTCGAGCGCAACGGTGACGCCGGCGCTGCCCTGCGCCCACACCTTGCGGTAGAAGTCGGCCAAATCCTTCGGCGCCTCGCCGCTGACGCCGACGATCACATCGCCGCGCCTGATACCTGCTTTCTCGGCCGGGCCGCCCGGCGTCACGCGGCTCACGAACAGCCGCCCGCGCAGCTCCTCGGTGGTAAGACCGAGCCAAGGCCGGCCCGGACCGGACGTGCGCCCGGCCGCAATAAGGTCGGCGAGGATCGGCGACAGGCGGTCGATCGGGACAAACATGTTGCCGGGCGCCTTGTCGCCGCCGCGAGCCGCGTCGCCGACGATGAGCGAGCCGACGCCGACGAGCTTGCCTTCGCGATTGATCAGTGCTGCCCCGCTCCAGGCCGGATGGGGTGGCGCCGTGAACAGCGCCTCGTCGAGCAGGTATTCCCAGCTGCCTGCGAATTCGCGCTTCCCTACGACATAGGCGCCGGCCACCATGGCCGGGCCGCCGAAGCTCGCGATCAGCACGGGGTCGCCTTCCTTCACGTCGGCGGATTTGCCCAGCGGCATCGGCTTGTGTTTGAGCGGTTCGATTGTGCGCAACAGGCCGAAGCCCGTTTCATGGTCATAGCCGACGACGTCTGCCGGCACGGTCCGCCCGGTATTGTCGACGATTTCGGCGGCGTAGGCCTCGACCATCAGATAGCCGATCGTCAGGATGAGGCCGTCGCTGTCGATAAGGATGCCTGATCCTTCGCGTTCACGGCCCAGGCCTTGGACAGTGCGGCCCTCCGGTGCGATGTGGGTATTGATCCGCACCACCGCGGCAACGAGCTCCTCGATCGAGGGCGTCTGCGCGACGGCAGCGCTCGCACTCACGAGCACGGCAAGGATCGCGGCCAGCGCCGCACAAGGGACAGCGGCGGCAGACCTAGAACCCATGCGTGCTCCTCGTTTCGGGAACGTTATTTCGCCGGACAACGCCGGTAACTCTTGAGTTGCTTGAAATCGGGCCCCGCCGAAAGCTTTCCGTCTTCGTTCGCCACGATGATCCGATTCACTTCGGTGAAATCATTCGGTGTAGCCGGATTGGAGCAGCGCATATGGGCAGAGTAGAACGGCCCGACCGTGCCCACCGTTTCGGTGACCCATTGAACCGTGCAACTCTCATCCAACGCCGTATAGCCTTTTGCCGACACGACGAAGACGGACTTGTCGTCGGCGCAGAGATCCGCGCTCGGCGCCCAGATTCCCCAAAAGCGCTCGGGCACGCTGAGGTGACGAACGCTGTCTGCAAGCGATGCACCCGGCAAGAACGCAGAAACGAGAGCGATGAGGATACGCATGATAATGACCCGCGCTGAGTTCTACGCATCACTTTACCCCTGACTGAATGACCGTTTCCAGCGTGCGATGACGTGGGGCAGCGCTCTGCGAGCTTGATCGGCAGGGAAGTCGTGGACTGGGAAGGAGCACAAATCCTCTGTGCGAAAGGTGGGCTGCGGGGAAAAACCCAAGCCCCAGGCTCGCAAGGCGAGGGGAAATCCTGTAAAGATCGTAGGTTTTCGCGAGCAGGAGGTTTGCATGCCTCAAATCGACCCCTGGGAAAAGGCGGCGGACTGCGAGCGGGCGCTCCGGATCACCGTTGATCCCATACGCCGCGAGACGTTGAGCAATATCCGGGAGTTCTGGATTGCGCTTGCGCAAGAGAGCCGGTTTCTGAGCGACGACGCCCTAGCCGCGCAGATCGAGACGATCGGCCGCCTACACGCCAAGTTCGACCGCGAGATGCACGCCTAGCGTTCACCGACAGGCGGGGCTTGCAAGCGCCGCGACCGATCGCTCACCCCACTGGCTATGGCGCGGGCGCGCTTGCGAAGGTCACCCCCCGCAGGGCCGCTCACTTCGGCTGCACATTTGGATCCCCGCCCGGCGAGCCTGGCGGGGGGATCACTTTGAGATGACCGTCGCTTGGCGGGGTAACCTGCATCTCGCGGTCAACGCCTGCGGGCGGGCAGATGACGCCCTTGGACTGAGCGAGCTTGTCGCTGAGTGGCTCAGAACTGCCGCCGCCCACGGTCGGCGGCTCGCCTTTGGTGTCTGGCGGACATGCAGCGCCATTCTCGGGAGACGGATTCACGCGTGATTGCGCGAGCGCCGTGGCTGGCGCCAAGGCGAGAAACGCTGCAACGATCGGGATGGCGAAGCGCACGGGCAAGTCCCTCGCAGTTTTCGGGCACTTGATTCAACGCGCAGGGGTGGTTGAACGTTCCCAGGACCTCCTTACGCGAGCATGCGCTCGAGCACTGTAAGGCCCTGTCCCTTGGCAGCGTGGCGAGATTATTTGCAGCTTGAGAGCAATGATTGGAAATGCTCGGGATGGCTGCTTGAACAAAGTGCCGCTCGCGTTCAAATCGCCGCAGGACAAGCGTGGCTAGCAGCAGCGATACGGAAGTTGTCATCATTGGTGGCGGTGCGGCAGGCGTCGCCGCCGCCCGGTGCATCGCGGACGCGCGACTCGATTGTCTCCTCGTCGAGGCGCGGTCGCGGCTTGGCGGACGGGCTTGGACCATCAACTCGGAATTTCCAATCGATCTCGGCTGCGGCTGGCTGCATTCGGCCGACCGCAACCCCTGGCGAGAAGTTGCCGAGGTGCAGGGCCGCTCGATCGACAAGACGCCGCCGCCATGGATGCGACGTTCGGCTCCGATCGGATTTCCGCTTTCCGAGCAGGAGGCCTTTCTCCAAGCCCATCGAGAATTCTATGAGCGGCTCGACTCGCTTTCCGAGGACAAGCCGGACGTCGCAGCCGCGACGTTTCTCGAGCCGCACGGCCGCTGGAACGCCTTGATCAACGCGGTGAGCACCTATGTCAGCGGGGCGGAGCTCGATCGGGTCTCGGCGCGGGACTTCGACCGCTATGCCGATAGCGGCGTGAACTGGCGGGTTGTGGAGGGCTACGGAACGGTGATCGCCGCCCATGGCCACAAGCTGCCGGTCATGCTCGGCTGCCCAGTGCGCTTAATCGATCGCCGCGGAAAACGATTGAAAATAGAAACGTCGAATGGCGCAATCACCGCGAACGCTGCCATTGTTACCGTACCGACACCCGTGCTCGCCGAAGAGAAGATCGTATTCATCCCACCCTTGCCCGAGAAGACGGAAGCCGCGCGGGGCTTGCCGTTGGGCCTTGCCGACAAATTATTTCTGTCGCTGTCGGACGCCGAAGAGTTCAATAAAGAGAGCCGTCTCTTCGGACGCACCGATCGAAGCGGGACCGGTGTCTATCACTTCAGGCCGTTCGGGCGCCCGCAGATCGAGGCGTATTTCGGCGGGCGCTTGGCCGCAGAGCTCGAAGCGGGCGGTGATGATGCTTTTGTCGACTTCGCGGTGAACGAGTTGGTCGGCTTGCTCGGCAGTGATTTCGCCCGCCGCGTGAAACTGCTCAAGCTTCACCCCTGGGGTATCGATCCGTTCTCTCGCGGCTCCTATTCTTATGCCCTGCCCGGCAAGTCGGAGTGCCGAGCCGCCCTTGCTGCCCCGGTGGATGATCGCCTGTTCTTCGCCGGCGAGGCCTGCTCACGCAGCGACTATTCCACCGCGCACGGCGCCTATCTCACGGGAGCGGCCGCTGCCGAGCAGGCGATTGTCGCGCGGCTCCAGTGACAGCTGGGCGACGATGTGGCGGCAGCGCTTACACGGATGCAATTGGCTTGCGACGTGAACCAGTCTCACCACGGGAATCTGAAAGGAAAAATCATCGGCGGACCGTCATTGCGCTCGGCTCTGCCCATGGCGAAATCGTCATTACGTCCGGACCTGCCGCGCCGGTCGTCGCGGGAATTTTCGTCATATCGGTCGCGGCGCCGGTTCGATGTTCGATCCGCATTGCGCTCCTCCCAGCGTTCCTCCGACGGTCGGTCCTCGCGCCAGTTCGCTGCTCGATCGAGCTTTTCCTTTCGACCTGAAAAACGCGCAGCCGGGACGTCGTCGTCCACGACACGCTCGCGCCACCCATCACGCTGACGCCACTCGTCGCGGTTTTGCCATCGGTCGGAAGAAGCCCAGGGGGCGTCGTCCGAAGCGAAGTCCCGGCGCAACTCCGATGCTCGAGCGACATCTTGCGTCCGGCTCGAACGACCGACAGTCGCCACGTCACGTCTGGCGACGGACCGCTGATCGGTCCTCTCGCGTTGCGCCGTAGCATTGGTGCGACGCGACGTCTGCGTGCGCACACCCTGTCCGTTGGCCGCTTCTTGTTGTTGTTGGCTGCTGGACGCTTCTGGGCCGTTGGACGCTCGCGCCTCGACCCGCTCGGAATCCTGGGGAGCTTGCCGAACCGGCTGCGCCGCGGCGGCGGGCTGGCGATCCGGCTGCGCCGCCGGGGCCGCTTGACGAGCCGGCTGCGCCGACCCAGCGGCCGGGCGATCCGGCTGCACTGTCCCAGCCGCCTGGCGCTCCGGTGCAAACGCCCTGGTAGCCTGGCGATCCGATTGCGCTGCCCCAGCAGCCTGCTCCGGCGGCGTCGTCTTGGCGGCCCTGCGATCCGATTGCGCCGCCCCGGCCGCTTGGCGAACCGGCTCTGCCGGCTGGCCCGGCGCTGTCAACCTAGCTGCCGTTCCATCCGCGTTCGTGAGTTCTTTCGCCGGACTTACAGCGCCGCCTTCGAGGCAATTGGCGTCGCCTTTGGGGCAAGGCCGCTGCTTGGCAACCGTATCATTCGTGTTTGCCGCAGGCGGCGCGGTGCCGGTCGCATTCAGCGCCGTGTCTACGTTCGGCTTGTTCGAGCTCGGCGTGGGCGAACTGGCCGGCTTCGCTTCATCTGGTGCCGGCTTGGCGTCATCTGATGCGGGCTTCGCTTCATCTGACTTGGCCGCCACATCTGATGTGACCGCCACATCTGATTTGACGGCCACGTCGGCGACTGGACCTGCGGGCTGACCCACACCGACCGTTGCTCCAGGCGTGAGGTCGCCGCGTATAAAACTTTGAAACTGCGGCAAGGCCGTGCCTGCACCAAAACAGGCGAGCGCGCCGGTGAGCATCAAAATCGATTTGAGCGGGGAGCGCCGTTCGCTTCCGGTCGGCCGCGGTCCGGATACGCCACCGCTCGCCCGGGCAAACCCTAGTTGCGAGCTAGCAGCCGGTGGTTCCGCGCGAGCGGATCGATAGAAGAGGTCGGCCTGCCGGTCCGATAGATCAAGCGGCTCCAGTAGGTCCGAAGGCTCGAGGAGCTGAACGGGCTCATGCGTTGAAGACATCTTGTGCGTCGAGGACATCTTTCGACTCCTGATTCGCGTCCCAACCGCACGCTCGGGTTCCAATCCTGGTTCTCATGCGCGTCCGCGCACATTTGAACAAACCACCGCCTCCCACGATGGTTCCGTCGCAACGCAACCGCTGGCGTCGATTTGAGGTTAGGAACTTCCGGCGCGTCGTTCACGCCTGATCACGACATCGCGAGACGCGGCACGCTCATCCCCGTGCGGCACCTCGGTGCCGCACGCATATGACGGAGAACTACCGACGCGGAACTAGCCGGCGACGGCCACGCGTTCCTGGGCCTGCGCCTCTTCCTGGCTCATCGGCTTTGCCGGCAGCTGCAACACGGTTGCTTCTTGGCCTTCGCACAAGAATGTCAGGAGCAGC
>DASQXF010000569.1:0-2435 GCA_035639895.1 Xanthobacteraceae bacterium | reverse complement strand
ACTCCTTGTCCCTTGGGATGCACCATCAGCGGATTGACGTCGATCTCCGTCAGTTCAGGAGCCGTCTGCATCAGCCGGCCGATGGCCATCACGGCCTGCGCGACCGCCTCGACGTCCGCCGGAAGCGCGCCGCGGAAGCCGGCGAGCAGCTTGGCCGAGCGCAGCCTGCGCAATGCTTCGACGATCTGCGCCGCGTCGGCATCCGCAGGGAGCGGTTGCACGTCGCCGAGCGCTTCGACCCAGATGCCGCCCAGGCCAACAAGCAGCACGGTGCCCCAGGCGGGATCACGCTTGGCGCCCGCCATCAGCTCGATGCCTTTCGTCGACATCTTTTCGACCAGGACGCCGTCGAGGGTGATGTCGGCCGCGGCACGTTTGATGTTCCCGACCAGCCTGTCCCAGGCAGCCCGCACCGCGCTTTCGCTGGCAAGATTCAAGATGACGCCGCCGGCCTCGGTTTTGTGCGAGAGCGCGGCGGCCTGCGCCTTCAGCACGACCGGATAGCCGATGCGCCCGGCCACTGCGACCGCTTCGTCGGCCGTGCCGGCGAGATCGCCGTCGGGCACCCGAACGCCGGCGGCTGCGAGCACTTTTTTGCCCAGCCACTCGGGCTGGGCGCCCTTGCCGAGCTTGGGCAAGCCGTTGATCGGCTTCGCAGGCACATTGGCGCGCGCACGGGCGAGCAACCGGCCGTAGCGGGTATAGAGCGCGATGGCGCGGAGCATGCGGTCCGACGAGCGCGAGAACACTGCCGGGCTTTCGCTGACCGCTTCGACGGCCTCCGGGGCAAGCTGCCAGGTGTCGCCGAGCGCCACCATGACCTTGGGCTTCGGCGACTCCGCCATCCCCTTGTTGAAGTTCCTTACCTGAATCGCGGTGCTGATCGGAAACGAGATGAACAGCATTCCGACATTGGGGTCATCGATCAGCGCCTTGGTCGCCACGCAGAGTGCATCAAGGGAAAAGCCAGCGGTGACGTCGAGCGGATTGCCATAATTTCCAAACGTAGGTAGCACCGTGCTGAGCTTCTTCAGGGTGTCCGGCTCTAGCTCTGGAAGCTCGAGGCCGATCTCCTCCGCGAAATCGTTTGTCAGCCCCACATAGGCGCCGGAGGCCGTGAGAATGCCCGGCCCCTTGGCCGACGGATTCGGATAGCGCGCCAGTATTTGGGTGAGGTCCATCATCTCGTCCATGGTGGACACCACGATGGCGCCGGCGTCCTCGGCCTGGGTTCGCACGGTGACCCAATCGCCGACCAGCGCGCCGGTGTGCGACTGCGCCGCTTTGCGCGCTTTGGCGCCGCGGCCGGCCAACATCAGCACGATCGGTTTGCCGGCGGCGCGCGCACGGCGGCACGTCGCCAGGAATTCCGTCGGCCGGCGGATTTCCTCGCAGTAAATCGCGATCACACGGGTAGCGCGGTCCTCAGCCAGGAATTGGAGAAAATCGGTGCCCTCAAGGCCAGCCTCATTACCGGTCGAGATGACGTAGGACATCGGAAGACCGAGCCCGTCGGCGGCGCGCTGGAAGTGCCCGAGCAAGCCGCCGCTCTGACCGACGAAGGCGACACCTCCCTCGACGCCGCGCCGCGCCTCGCGCACGTGCAGCATGTGCAGCCAGATGCCATCGACGTTGTTGGTGACGCCGAGACAATTGGGTCCGACGACGGCAAGGCCTGCCGCGCGCGCAGTCGCGGTGACGGCGTCCTGTCTCGCGCGATCACCGACTTCGGCAAAGCCGGCCGCGAATATCATCGCCGAGCCGACCTTGCGGCGCGCACAAGCCTCGACCGCTTCCGGCACAGCCGCGGCCGGCAGCGTGAAGACGGCGAGGTCCACGCCGGCGGGCAATTCGTCCGCGCTCTTGAGTACAGGCCTGCCGTCGATCGGCTCGCTACTGCGGCCGACCAGATGAATGTCGCCTTGGAAATTGTTGAGCTTGAGCGACTGCAGAATGACCTGTCCGGCGCTGCCGGCGCGCGCCGACATTCCGACGATGGCGATCGACCGCGGCCGCAGAAATCTGGCGACGGCTTGCGGCCCGCGCGCCGCCTCCGGACCGTTCATGCTGGGTCTTTGTCCGGCTGGAACATCAACAGGTGCGTGCCGTCCTCGAGCGGATGCCAATGCGGTTTGACCTTCATGCCGACCTTGATCTCCTCGGCGGTACAGTTGATGAGGTTGGCGATGAAGTTGACACCGACGTCGAGCGTCACGCTCGCGACCGCGTAAGGCTCGGTGCCGCGAAATATCGGCGTGCCGCGATGCGCGATGGTGTAGGAGAACACCACGCCCTTGCCGGAGACTTCGCGCCATTCGATGTCGCGCCGCTTGCCGGTGAAGATGCTCACGGGGCGCGGGAAGTGCTGATACTTGCCGGTGGCCTTGCAGTACTGGATGACGAGCTTCTTCCGCCGCGTGCCCTCCCAATAAGGC
>DASQXF010000568.1:0-12946 GCA_035639895.1 Xanthobacteraceae bacterium | reverse complement strand
CGCATGTGATGGGCAACGTTCATTCTGCCGCCTTTCCAAGCGAGACGTTTCCGGAACGCTGCTCGCATGGCTTCTCCGCGCGTTCGAGATTATGCGCCGTATTGACGAGGGCGATGTGGGAGAAGGCCTGCGGAAAATTCCCCAACTGTCGTTTGGCGGCGGGATCATACTCTTCCGAGAGCAGACCCAGATCGTTGCGTAACGAAAGAAGCCGCTCAAATAGTCTGCGGGCGTCTTCGTCCCGGCCGAGCAGGACATAAGCGTCAGCCAGCCAGAAGCTGCAGGCCAGGAAAGCGCCCTCGCCCGGCGGAAGACCATCGTCGGCCGCGGCCGTGTCGTAGCGGAGCACGAATCCATTCCTCATAAGCCTACGCTCGATCGCCTCGATCGTGCGCCGCACGCGCGCATCTTCCGGCGGCAAGAAGCCGACTACCGGGATCAGCAGCGCGCTCGCATCCAAGTGCTCCGATCCGTAGGCCTGGACGAAGGCGCCGACTCGCGGATTGAACGCCTTCTCGCAGACCTCCGCGTGGATCTGCGCGCGAAGCCGGCGCCAATGATCGACCGGCCCTTCCAGGCCGAAGGCTTCGGCGCTCTTGACGGCCCGGTCAAATGCAACCCAAGCCATGACTTTCGAATACGTGAAGTGCTGACGTCCTCCGCGCACTTCCCAGATGCCCTCGTCTGGGGACGACCATATCTTTTCAAGGTGGGACAGAAGAACACGCTGGAAGTCCCATGCTTCTGCCAGATATTGAAGCCCGCCGACGCGCGCGTGATAGAGCGCGTCCATCACCTCGCCAAAGACATCGATCTGCAGCTGAGCGGAGGCGGCATTGCCGATTCGCACCGGCTGCGAGCCCTCGTAGCCGGCAAGCCAGGGCACCTGCCACTCGGCGAGGCGCTTTTCGCCGGCCAGCCCATACATGATCTGCATTTGCGAAGGACTTCCGGCGGCAGCGCGCAACAGCCAATCACGCCAAGCGCATGCCTCATCGTAATAACCCGAGTTCATGAAAGCGAGCAGCGTCAGGGTTGTATCGCGCAACCAGCAGAAGCGGTAATCCCAGTTGCGGGGGCCGCCGATCCACTCCGGCAGCGAGGTGGTCGGTGCCGCCACGATCCCGCCGGTCGGCTCGTAGGTCAGGGCCTTCAATGTGATGAGCGATCGCGAGACGGCGTCCGCGTAGGCGCCCGTGCTTTGGTGGATGCTCGCCCAGTCCTCCCAGAACGATTGCGTTTTCTGCAGGGCATCTTGTGCATCGATCGGCTCTGGCATCGGCAAGTGGGATGGGCAATATGTGAGAACAAACGCAATGGTCTCTCCGGCAGCGACGGTGAACTCACCGACGGTCGTCAGCCCCTCTCCGCGAAGCTCAACCGTCGTTCGCAGGACGAGCATGTCAGGACCGGAAATCGCCAGGAGCGCTCCGCCGTCGGTCCGCCTCACCCACGGGACCGAGGCGCCGTAGTCGAAACGGATGATCAACTCGGTCGTCATCGAGACGCTGCCGCGTTTGCCGACAACGCACCGCACCAGGTGCGAGTTGCGCCCGCGCAAGGGCATGAAATCGATCAGCACGGCCTCGCCGTCCGCCGTGACGAAACTAGTCTCCAGGATCAGGGTATTGGGCCTGTAGCGACGCGTCGTGCGCGGATTGCCTTGCGCCGGCGCGATCAGCCACCGCCCGTTGTTGGTATCGCCGAGGAGCGCGGCGAAGCACGCATCGGAATCGAACCGTGGCCAACATAGCCAATCGATCGAGCCGGTCTTGCACACCAGTGCGGCCGTCTCGCAATCGCCGATCAACCCATAATCTTCGATAGGGCTTGCACTCATGAGCACGGCCTAGCGAATACCCAACGGGACGACACGTCGCGACGCAATATGCGGGGCTGACGGCGCCAGGCCCTCAATTCCGAGCCGTTAGCCCCTCGCATCAATCCAGCTTCACGTTGGCTGTCTTGATGACCTTGGCCCAGCGCTCGACCTCCTCGCGCATATAGGCCGCGGTCACCTGCGGCGTTCCGCCGATGGGTTCGGCCGATAGCTGGGCGAGACGCTCGCGGATATCGCGCTCGCGCAGCGCCTCATTCACGTCGGCATTGATCTTGTCGACGATCGCCGCCGGCGTCTTCGGCGGCGCCACGATGGCGAACCAGGCCGCGGATTCGAAGCCGGGAAGCGTCTCGGCGATCGTCGGCACGTCCGGCAGCGCGGCCGTACGATTGGAAGTGGCGACGCCCAAGAGCTTGAGCTGGCCGCCTCTCACGAGCGCCAGCGAGACCCCGAGATTGTCGAACATGAGATCGACAGTACCCGCCACGAGATCGGTCAGCGCGGGCGCCGAGCCGCGATACGGGACCTGCTGGAATTTGACCCCGGCCATCAGCTGGAACAACTCGGAGGTCAGATGCGAGGTGGTCCCGTTGCCTTGCGTGGCGCAGGTGAGCTTGCCGGGATTGGCCTTGGCGTAGGCGATGACGTCCGCGACGCTCGCGAAGGGCAGCTTGGCGTTGACCACGAGCGCGTTCGGCACTCGGCCCATGATGACGATAGGTACGAACTCGGTCGGGTCGTAGCCGAGCCGGGGATAGAGGTTATGGTTGATCACGAGCGGCGGCGGCGGCGCGGAGAGCAGCGTGTATCCGTCGGGGTCGGCCTTGGCGACCGCTTCGGCGCCGATATTGCCGGCAGCGCCAGTACGGTTTTCGATCACCACCGGCTGCCCCCACTTCTTCGCCAGCCACTCGGTGAAGATGCGCGGCATCACGTCGGCGGTGCCGCCGGCAGGGAATGGCACGATGATCTTGACGGCACGCGAAGGATAGTCCTGCGCCTGCGCCGCAGGCCATGCCGCTATCGCGACGAGCGCGAGCGCGGCGGCGACGCCGATTCCGGACCACCGCAAACATCGACGGCGAGCGTCGACACAGGTGAACGGCATCAGTGCCTCCTCATGACTGCGACCCAATTGCCTCGTAGTCCTCTATTGCCGTCGTTCCCGCGAAAGCGGGAACCCATCATGCCAGAGGCGGTGGTTATCGGTCCTCGCGGGAACGACAGACCTTGCTGTTCATTCTATGACGATCTTGGCAGCCTGAATCACCGGCCCCCAAGTTGCGAGACTTTGGCGGATCAGCTCGCGCATCTCTTCCGGCGTGCTGGCGAGTGGATCGGCTTCGAGCGCGCGGATGCGCGCGCGCAATTCGGGATCTCGGAATCCCTGCGCGATCGCCTGATATATTTTCCCGGTGATCTCCTTCGGCGTGCCGGGCGGCGCCGCCACCGCCATCCAGGTATCGGCATAGACGCCGGGCAACGTCTCCGCAATGGTGGCGACGCGCGGGTAATCCTTGAGCCGCTCGCGGCTGCCGGTGGCGAGCAATTTGAGCTTGCCCGCATCGATGTTCGGCTTGTTGGCGAGGAGATAATCGGGGACGAGATCGATGTTTCCGGCGAGGAGGTCGTTGATGGCGGGGGCGCTGCCACGATAGGGAATCTCCGTCATGCGGAAGTGGCCCTTGAGCATCAACAGCTCGCCGAGCAGGTGCCCGGTCTGGCCCTTGCCCTGGTGTCCGTAATTGATCTTGCCGGGATTGGCGCGCGCGTCAGCGATGAGGTCGGGCAGGTTGTCGAAGGGCAGGCCGGTGCGCGCGATCAAAATAAGCGGATAGATCGCGAGCACGCTGACCGGCTCGAGGCCGCGGGTGTCGAACGATACCTTCGAAAAGAGCAGGTGCGTGACGCTGAAGGTGAGTTGCGCCGCGCATAGAAGCGTGTAGCCATCGGGCGGCGCGCGCAATACCGCCTCGGTGCCGACGCGGCCGCCGGCACCGCCGGGGCGGTTTTCAACGACGACCTGCTGACCGAGATTGCCGCTCGCCTTGTCGGCGGCGAAGCGGCATAGGAGATCGGCCGTGCCGCCGGCCGGATAAGGAACGACCAGCGTCACAACGCGGTTGGGATAGCCGCTTTGCGCATGCGCGGCAGAGATTGCGGAAGCGATGAGGAGCGCGCCGCAGACGCTGCGGGACAACATGCTCATTCGTAGAACTCAGGCGACATCTTCTGGCCGTCGCGCTGGGCTTTGTCGTGATTGATCCAGAGCTGCGCCTTTTCTTTCGCCATGACGTCCGCCATGCGCTGCATGGAGGTTACGCTCTTGTCCTTGTTGTCGTTGTTCTCCGGCACGCGCCGGTTCTCCCAATTGTCCTTGAAATGCACGGCATCGCCCGAGAGCAGCACGGCGCCGGTCTTCGGGAGTTGGACCAACAGGCTCTGATGGCCGGGCGTATGTCCGGGCGTTGCGATGATGACGACGCTGCCGTCGCCGAAAACATCGTGATCGCCCTCGAGCTTGGTCACCGGATGATCCGGTCTGAAGCGCGGACCGACCGGCGAGGGCCACTCGTACTCGGCCTTCTGCACCAGCAGCATGCTCTGCGGGAACATCGTCACGTTGCCGATGTGATCGGGATGGGTGTGCGAGACGGCGACATATTTAATGTCGGCGGGTTTGAGGCCGAGCTGATCGAGCTGTGCGGCCAGCGTTTTCGGGCGCCGCCAGTGGGTCATGCGCGGATCGGCGGGCCGCTGGCCCTCGGGCATGGCGGCGATGGCATCGGTCACGCCGGTGTCCCACAGAAGCCAGCCTTGGGGGTGTTTGATCAGATAACAGCTATCGACGAAGTCCATCGACTTCCCCACGTTCACGCCCGGCGACCAGCGCGAAATGTCGCCGGCGACTCCCTCGCCGCAATTGAGAATGTAGAGACGCTCGACCCCTGCTTTGCCGCCTTGCGCACAGGCCGGTGTCGTCACGAGCAAAGCGGCCAGCGTCGCAGCAGGCGCGAGACAAAGCGGCATGCATTTCATGACGTTCCTCCTGCCACCCTTTTAGCCTTGGTGCGGCGCGCATGCGCCTGATCGAACACAATAATAACACGATCATGAGGCGGATGGCGTACCGCCCATCTCAACTGCGCGAAGCCCCTTCTTTCGCCGCGGTCCTTCTGGTAACCATGCCGCACCGAGTTGTGAGCAAGCCACCGATCGCTCTATTCCATATGAATAGAAGCTAGACCACAACCAGGCGCCCTCCCATGTGGCGCCACAAGACGAGGGTTCCGATGATCAGCCATTCCATCCGCGCCGCCATGCTGGCCACGGGCTTTGCGGTCGCAATGTCTTGCGCCGGCCCGTCCGCGCATGCGGCCTCGTTTGACGGCCAATGGAGCGTGCTTGTGGTCACCAGGAGCGGTCCTTGCGAAGCCTACCGGTATGGCGTCACGATCGTGAACGGAGTGGTCTATTACGCAGGCGGCGGACCGGTGAGCCTGACGGGGCGCGTATCACCGTCCGGCAGCGTGACCGTGCGCGTGTCGAGCGGGCCGCAATACGCCATCGGCACCGGCCGACTCGCCCGCAGCAAGGGCGGCGGAAGCTGGCGCGGCCAAGGCCCCAACGGAAGCTGTGCCGGTGTGTGGAGCGCGACGCGGGGTTGAGCACGCAGTCGCGCGCGGCACCACAGCTCCGCTCATTCCTGCAACAGCATCATCGCGAATGCCAAAATCGTAACGCCACAACGCGTCGGAGCGACCGGAGAAGACCTTTGCCCACGCTACGCATGTGTTCCGGCCTAACTGCCGGGCTGATTTGCATGCTGCTCCTGGCCTGCCCGCCGCTTCAGTGGACCTCGGCGCAGGCGCAGTCTCACGCCGCCAAGAAAAAGATCGAGAGAAAAACTGCCGCGCCCAAAGGTGGCGCGCAGCACCACGAAGAGCGCGCGACATTCACGGCTCAAGATGAGGATCTCGCGGTCATTCCCGGCATTCCGGACGCGCGCGTCTGGGGGGATTCGGAGAGCGAGTTTGCGCGGGTATTGCCGCAAGCAAGCGGGCCCTGGCTGGCGATTTCGGGCGGCGGCTCGGACGGCGCCTACGGCGCGGGCGTCCTCACCGGCTGGAGCGAAGCGGGCACGCGGCCGGAATTTGCGGTCGTGACCGGCGTCAGCATCGGCGCGCTGATCGCGCCTTTTGCCTTTCTCGGGCCCCGATACGACGAAGACTTGCGCAAGAATTTCACCGCCATCGGTGCCGCCGATATTTTCGAAGATCGCACGACGCGCGACAGTCTGTTCGATTATTGGCCGCTCAAGCGCGTGATCGAGCAGCGCGTGACCGCAGCCCTGCTTTCCGAAATCGCCGCCGAGCACGCGCGCGGGCGGCGCCTCTTGGTTGCCACCACCAATCTCGATGCCGGGCGCCGCGTGCTATGGAACATGGGCGCAATCGCCGCGCGCGGCGAACAAGGTCTCAAGCTGTTTCGCGACGTCCTACTTGCGTCCTCGAGCATTCCCGGATTTTTCTCGCCGGTCGCTATCGAGGTCGAGGCCAACGGCAAGAAATTCCGGGAGTTGCACGGCGACGGCACGCTGACCGCGCCGTTTTTTGTCGCACCAGAAACAATGCTCGCTGGGCGCAGCGCCTCGCGCCCGCCCTGGAGCCAGCTTTACGTGCTCGTCAACTCGAAGCTCGGGCCCGAGTTCAAGATGACGGAGCGCAACATTCCCGGCGTGCTCGGGCGTTCGATCGGCGTAGCGCTGACGGCGGCGCTACGCGTGGAGGTGATGCTGGTTCATGCCGGCGCGCAGCGACACGGGATCGCGCTACGCATCGCCTACGTCGATCCGGCCTTCGACCACCCGAGCCGCGGCCCCTTCGACGGCAAATACATGCAGGCGCTCTATGAAGTCGGAGTCGCAGCGGGCAAGAAAGGCACCGCATTCGGAGAGGCGCTGCCGGAGCTCTCGATGCGCGGCTCGAGCAGCCAGCAGTAGCCCGCGGCTCATCTCGCCCAGCGAATGTGCCGCGCTTATTCCGGCGCCAGGCGACGGCGCGGTTCGGTGACGCGCACCGCAACGCGCCAAGCTATCCAAAACATCGTGAAATAGCAGGCGAGAAAGGTCACGAGACCGGTGTAGGGCGTCGAGTAGCGCTCGACGAGGAGACCCACGCCGATCGAGAGCGATTGGCCG
This sequence comes from Xanthobacteraceae bacterium, assembly GCA_035639895.1. GTDB lineage: Bacteria > Pseudomonadota > Alphaproteobacteria > Rhizobiales > Xanthobacteraceae > VAZQ01. The sequence goes on along the minus strand of DASQXF010000568.1, from coordinate 5,906 downwards.
ATCAGCAAGAAAACGAGGAACGTCAACAGCAGGGTCATGGCTCACCCCCTGTGCCTTGACTGCGCGGCTGCAAGATTGGGCGGGGCCGGACAGAGGGATCAACTGCTGCGAGACGATCGGTCGCGCTTTACCCATGCGGACATGATGCCGCAGCCCGCTGCGCTTGCGGCGGGCGTCCTGCCCGCGGCTCCTGCGCGAGGACTAGCTCCCCACGTCCCCGTGCGCGGCATGTCGGAATGTGGAATCCCGGTTGCGCGAGCCACCGCTGCCTGGATTCATTGCTGCGGGGCCATCAAGGCGCAGGGGATCTCGACACGACATCCAACCCCATCGAGGAACCGCATGAAAATTTCCCGCAGATTGTTTTTGCATCTCGGCGCTGGCGCTGCCGCGCTGCCGATGATGTCGCGCCTCGCCAGCGCGCAGGCCTGGCCGGCGCGCATCGTTCACTTTGTGGTCGGCTTTCCGGCTGGCGGTGGCGCGGACGCGACCACGCGTATCCTGGCGGCGCGGCTGTCCGAACTCTGGGGCCAGCAGGTGGTCGTGGAGAACAGGGGCGGCGCGGGCGGGAATCTCGCGCACGAAATGGTCGCGCATGCGAGCCCGGACGGTTACACGATGCTGATGGGGACAAACTCGGTTCCCGTCAATCCGTTTCTCTTTCCCGGGCTCACGTTCGATCCCATGAGCGACTTCGCGCCGGTAAGCCTGATCGGCACCTATCCGAACCTCATGGTGGTGCCGATCAATTCGCCGGCAAAAACGCTGCCGGACTTCATTGCGCGCGCCAAGCGGGAGAAGGTCGCCTACGCCACGCCGGGCGTCGGATCGTCTCCCCACCTCGCGGCCGAATTATTCAAGCATTTGGCGAAGATCGACATGACGCACGTGCCCTACCGCGGCGTGGCCGCAGGCGCCATGAACGACCTGCTCGCTGGCCGGGTCGACGCCATGTTCAACACCACGGCCTCGCTGCTCCAATCTGTCCGCGCCGGTCAGGTGCGGGCGCTGGCGATTTCGTCGGCTGGTCGCCAGCCAAACGCAGCCGACATTCCCACGTTCGCGGAATCGGGAGTGCCGGGCTATGCCGTCGAGTCGTGGTACGCGGTGTTCGTCCCGGCCAAGACGCCGCCGGAGATCATCAAGAAGATACAGGCGGACGTGGCAAAGACGCTCGCCGATCCCGCCGTGAAGGCGCGATTCGAGCCCCTCGGGGTGACGGTGGCAAGCTCGACGCCCGAAGAGCTCGGCGCGCGTATGAAGGCGGAAGCCGAGTTGTGGGGCCCGATCATCAAGGCGGCCAACATCAAGGGCGAGTGATCTCGGGCCGCTCCGTTGTCCGGATATCGATCTCCGACGTCAGCGTGCGATGCACCGGACACTTGTCGGCGATCTCCAAGAGCCGCCGGCGCTGCTCGGCGTCGAGTGCGCCGCGCATCGTGATCGCCCGCTCGATGCGGTCGAGCATGCCTTCCTTGGTCTCGCAGTTTTCGCAATCGCTGGCGTGGATTCTGGAATGGTTGAGTTCGACCGTCACCCGCTCCAGCGGTAGCGCCTTGCGCTCGGCGTAAAGACGAAGGGTCATGGCCGTGCACGCACCCAAGCCCGCGAGCAAGAGGTCGTAAGGACCCGGACCGCTGTCGAGGCCGCCGACGTCGGCCGGCTCGTCGGCGAGGAAGCGGTGGGCGCCGACCGTGATCTCCTGCTGAAAGCGCCCTTGGCGGGTTTCACGCACGACCACGGTCGTGGGATCGTGCGGCGCCTCGGAAGCACCCTGCGGCACGTCGAGATAGCGTTCGGCCCAGGCATGGATGACGTTGGCAACGTAGGCGGCGTCGCTGCGGCGGCTGAGCAGGTGATCGGCCCGGCCAGCGAGACGAAGCTCTTCGGATGCTTGGCCGCCGTGAAGATGCGGCTCGCATTCTCGATGCCGACGATCTCGTCGGTCGGCGAGTGGAACAGGAGCAGCGCTTTGCGCAGGTTGGCGATGCGCTCGAGCAGCTTATGTTCGGCGAGGTCATCCACGAACGCGCGGCTGATGCGAAATTGCCGGCCCGCGAGCGTCGCCTCGACCTCGCCCTTGGCGGCGATTTCGTCCAGACGATCCTTGAACAGCCCGGTCACGTGGGCGGGATCGCAGGGCGCGGCGATGGTCACCACCGCCCGCGCCTCCGCCACCTCGGCGGCCGCGGCAAGCACGGCGGTGCCGCCGAGGCTGTGGCCGATGAGGATCGCCGGGGCGCGGGCGCTGCGGCGCAGCTCGTTCGCGGCCGCGACCAGGTCGGCGACATTGGAGGAAAAGCTCGTGTTGGCAAATTCACCCTCGCTCGAGCCGAGGCCGGTGAAGTCGAAGCGCAGCACGGCGATGCCGAGCGTGGTGAGCCCCTCGGCGACGCGCTTGGCAGCGCGGATGTCCTTGCCGCAGGTAAAGCAATGGGCAAACAGCGCATAGGCGCGTGGCTCCCCGGCGGGGCGATCGAGCAGCGCGGCAAGTTTTTGCCCTTGGGCGTTGGGAAAATCGAAGCGCTCAGCCGGCATTGCTCTCCTCCGTTGGACTGACCGTGTGCGGCAAAGCACAGCAGGATTTGCGCTGGCCGCACAGTAACCTTTGCCTCGCACCGAGGCTCATAGCGCTTTGAACCAATCGCGCCGTCTTGGCGACTAACGGGGTGGCGCATTCAGGGATCACTGTATTCGGTGCCGTTTCGCCCGGGAGTCAGGGGGCAGCGCCCGGCACGAAAACAGGAAGGGGCTACAATGACTTACTCACGAGTTTTCACCCGCGGCTTGACCGCCGCCACGCTCGCTGGCGCGCTCGCGCTTCTCACGCTTCCGGGCGCCGAAGCCCAGCCGGGCTATGACGGCCTCTGGAGCGTGGTGATCGTGACCAAGAGCGGTCAATGCGATGCGGCGTATCGCTATCCGATCCGCATCACTAACGGCAATCTCGGCAATGCGGGGTCGGCGCCCATCAACATCTCCGGCAAGGTCGGCAAGAACGGCGCCGTGGTGGTGACGGTCAGCGCCGGCGACAAGAGCGCGACGGGCAAGGGTCGCCTTGCGGGCACCAGCGGCGCTGGGTCCTGGAGCGGCAACGCCAACGGCGCGTGCTCGGGCATTTGGGAAGCCGAGCGTCGCGGCTGATCCGATCGCCTTCTCAATCGGTGCGTTGATGCCCGGGCTCGGCCCGGGCATTCTACGCTTCCGGCCCGACCCGCATGCAGACGCCCAAGCGAGAACCCTCCCGTGTCGCGCTGCCGCCCGCCCTGATCTACGCGGCGGCAACGACCTGTGGCGTCCTGGCGGCGCTCGCGCTGCAGATCTACTCGAGCAACGCCGCCTTCGAGCTGGCAGGCCTATGGGAGAATCTTTTCGCGAGCGGTGCGCGGGAGCTGCGCACGGCAGGACCGTGGTGGGGCACTGTTGGTGTCGCCTTCGTCACAAGCGGAATAGCTGCGGCGGCACTCAGCCGCTTTCCCCCGCCATGGCAGCGCTTCCGCCTGCTGCGCTGGGTCGCCGCCGCGGTCATTGTGCTCGCGCTTGCGCAGATCGGCCATCCCAGCGCCCCGCCCGAGGCGGTAGGCGCCGGCGTCAATGTGGCGGTTAGCTTGGTGGCCCTTCTCGTTGCGGCCGCGATGGCCTTGCTGGGCGCTCACGTCGCCGTGCGGCGCTAGCGCGCTGGCGTGGCGTATACAACTCCAGATTGATGAATGGCGATCATACTCGCTAAACTTAAATACAATCGCAAATAATCGCCAGCCCGCTCGAACCTTGACCCGCTCTCGTGAGACTAACAGTCACGCGGGGGTGCGCTTTGGCCTCGCCGTCGGGCTACGCGCGCGGCTTCGGAGATCTTGATGGCATTTGCCGACTACGCGCCGGCCCAGGCAACCGACCAATCGACGAACCGACGCGGCCCATCGCCTTGGGTGACGGCGCTGCTCACCGCCCTGACTCCCGGCCTTGGCCATCTCTATCTCGGACAGCCCCGCCGGGGCGTCACGCTGTTCATCCTGGTGATCATCGCCGACACGCTGCTGATGTTCGCGATGATGGGCGTATTGGCGCGGTTCTGGATGTTCGCCGTCAGTTTGGCGCTGCTGGTCGGGCTGTGGCTGTACATCATGGCCGACGCGATTTCGCGCGCTTATCGCATGCGAGACTTCCCGCAGCAGCGCTACAATCGATGGACGACCTACGCCGGCGCGTTTGTGCTCGCCTGCGTGATCTTCGCGGGACCCTGCGTCTATGCCGTCCATGCCAAGACGTCGGGCCGGCTCTTGTGGTTGAACGCCGTCAATCCGAGCATGGAGCCCACGCTGCGCCTGGGTGAGTATTTTCTCGCCGACGCGAGCTATTATCGCAGTCGCCATCCGAGCCGCGGAGAGGTCGCCGTCTACGTTCATCCGAAGCAAGAGCAGGTGCACTACATCAAACGTATCGTGGCGGTGGAGGGCGACCGCATCGCCATCAAGGGCGGTCGCGCGGTCGTCAACGGCGTGATGGTCGAGGAACCTTATATCGAGGCCGGAGATCCGCAGTCCCGTTTCGCCAACGAGCCGGAAATCCGCGTGCCGATTGGGCACGTGTACGTGCTGGGCGACAATCGGGCCGAGAGCGTCGACAGTCGCGACTACGTGGCACACGGCCCGGTGCCGGTGGCGAATCTGATCGGGCGCGTCACCGATATTGCCATCTCGCGCCACTTGCTGCGCATGGGGCGCTGGGTCGGCACGCCAAGCAATTCCTAGCCAGCCTTCCTGCAAAATGCAGACGGGGGCTAGCGCACCAACTCCCGCATCGCCCGGTCCAAGCCGTCCAGCGTCAGCGGATACATCCGCCCGCCCATAAGTTGGCGCATCATGCGGATCGACTGGGTATATTCCCAATCCTTCTCCGCGACGGGATTGAGCCATACACAAGCCGGATAGGCGCGCGCCACGCGCTCCATCCAGATCGCGCCAGCCTCCTCATTGAAGTGCTCGACTGAACCGCCCGGCGCCATGATCTCGTAAGGCGACATCGAAGCATCCCCCACGAAGATCACCTTATAGTCGTGAGGATAAGTGTGCAGTACGTCCCATGTCGGCGTGGTCTCGTCGAAGCGGCGACGATTTTCCTTCCACACTCGCTCGTAGAGGCAATTGTGGAAATAGAAGTGCTCCATATGCTTGAACTCGCTGCGCGCGGCCGAGAACAGCTCCTCGGTCGACTTGACGTGCCAATCCATTGATCCGCCCGCATCGAAGAACAGCAGCACCTTCACCGCGTTATGGCGCTCCGGCCGCATCAGGATGTCGAGGTAGCCTTTGTGGGCGCTGCCCTTGATGGTTCCATCGAGATCGAGCTCCTCGGGCGCGCCGGTGCGGGCGAACTTGCGCAGCCGACGCAAGGCAATCTTGATGTTGCGCGTGCCGAGCTCGACCTGGTCGTCGAGGTCCTTGTACTCGCGCCGATCCCAGACCTTGACGGCGCGAAAGTTGCGATTCTGGTCTTGCCCGATGCGCACGCCTTCGGGATTGTAGCCGTACGCGCCGAACGGCGAGGTGCCAGCGGTGCCGATCCATTTCTTGCCGCCCTGGTGCCGTCCCTTTTGCTCTTTCATGCGCTGGCGCAAAAGCTCAAGCAGCTTGTCCAGCCCGCCGATCGCCTCGATCTCTCTCTTTTCCTCATCGGTCAGATATTTTTCGGCGAGTTTCTTGAGCCACGCTGATGGGATTTCGGCGCTGAGCGCTTCGCTCATCAGCTCGAGCCCCTCGAACACGTGGCCGAACACGCGGTCGAACTTGTCGAGGTTGCGTTCGTCCTTCACCAGCGCCGTGCGCGCGAGATAGTAGAAGTCCTCGACCCGGCGGCCGGCGAGATCTCGTTCCATTGCTTCCATCAGCGTCAGGTATTCGCGCAAG
>DASQXF010000567.1:0-3620 GCA_035639895.1 Xanthobacteraceae bacterium | reverse complement strand
CACGTTCAACAGCGCCTGCCGGCGTTCCTTCTTTACAACCGCAAGCGCGCGCTGCAATGCGTCCGGAAGCGAGGCCGGGTCTTCCACGCGTTCGCCATAGCCGCCGGCGGCTTCGCACAGCTTCTCGAACGCCGGCAGTTTTGCAAGCCCGACGAAAGGTGGCTCGTTGCTCTTTGACGCCAAGCCGCCGGGATACATGGCGAGTGTGCTGCGCTGGACCGCGCCCCACATCGCATTATTCATAATGACAAAGAGAACGGGCAGCTCGTGCAACGCCGATGCGTGGTGCACGGCGGCGGGATTGGCGAACATGTAGGCGCCGTCGCCGAGAACGGCCATGACCGGGCGATCCGGGAGCGCCAGCTTGGCGCCGAGCGCGGCTCCGGCGCCCCAACCGAGGCCGGACGCGGAGCTCGATCCGAAATAGAGGTCCGGAGACTCGAACGAGCAATGTTCGAGGAACAGCGTGTATTCGTTGATGACGATGCTGTGCGGATCCTTGGCGCGCTCGATGCAATGGCTCACCCAGGCGGGATCGAGCGGCATCTTGCGCGCGCCGGCTTCGCGTGCCGCCTTCCAGGCGCCCAGCCGCGCCTCGCGCTCCTGCTTGACCCAGCGCCGACGCTGCGCCACGGCGTCGTCGTCAACCTTGTCCTCGAGTGCCGCGCTCAACGCGGATATGATCGCAAGCGTGCTGCCGGTAATTGCGAGGTCACAGGGAAAACCGCGGATCGGGTAGCGTGCGAACAAGGGGTCGAATCCGCATTGAATGACCTTGCAGTCGCGGCCGGGCGCGGCGCGGCTCGAAATCCAAGGGACATCGGCCTCGAGCACCACGATCATGTCCGCCTTTTGAATGGGACCCGCCGGGTCGAATCCGAGATTCATCGGATGCGATGAGGGCAACGAGAGATAGCGCGGCCGATGCTGCACGACCGGTATCGCAAAGCGCTCGACAAACTGCGTCAATGCCGCAAACGCCTCCGCGTCCCGCCCGGCGTTCGCCGTCACGATCAACGGATGGGCGGCCTGGGCCAGCATGCGTGCTGCCGCCGCAATCGCGGCTGCATCCGGGGCCGGGGCAGCTGCCGCGCTGAGCCGCGAGGGCGGCGGATGCTCGAAGTTGGATAGCGGCGCTGCTATCACCTCGCGCGGCAGCGAGAGATAGACAGGGCCGCGCGGTTCCGTCGCAGCGATCGCCAGCGCCCGATCGACCACGGTCGTCAGCTGCTCGGCGTTTCTGAGTTCATAGTCCCATTTCACGATCTCCCGGATCATGCCGGCCTGATCGTACATTTCCTGCGCCCAATGAATGTAGCCGTCGCGCGAGCCCAACAGGCCCGTTTCGGTCAGCGGAGACCTGCCCGCAGTGAGCAGAATCGCCACGTTCTCGCGCGCCGCATTCAAAGCCGCGCAGACCATGTTTGCAGTGCCGACGCTCACATGCACCATCACCGCCGGTATCCGCCGCGACACCATGGCGTAGCCGTGTGCCATCGAGACGGCGAGATTTTCGTGCGTCGCCAGGATCGGCCGGGGTACGGCGACTCCGGTTCGCGCCGCCTGCGCATAGGCCTCGATCAGCGGCGCAAAATCGGTCCCTGCATTGCCGAACAGGTAGTCGACGCCGCGATCGGCCAGCAAGGCCAAGTAGGCCGCCGCGACATTGCCGGCCGACTTCTGTTTCGCTGCTTTGCCCCGCTCCAGGCGCGATTCCATTGCGATGCACTCCGGTCTAACTGCAATCTAGCCTCAACGTGGAGGGTCAACCAAGCCTCGTGGAGCGATGTCCTCGCGATCTGCAGGATATGTCCCGCAACGCTGGACAAGCTGCGCCGTCTCAACGAATAATCATGCGCCGGATATCGAGGCGCCTGCTCGATCGCTGCAGATCCGTCTGGCATTCAAGCGGATATCGAGCAACCAGGAAAGGTTAGGACGATGAAACGGATTTGCATGATCAGTATCGCGTTGGCTGTCCTCCTGGTGCCGAGGCAGGCTATGGCTCAGGACAAGCTGGTCGTCAGCGTCTGGGGCGGCAGCTGGCGCGACATGGTCGACAATCTCATCGGCAAGAAATTCACGGCCGCGACGGGCGTGCCGGTCGAATACATCACCGGCGGCACGATCGATCGGCTGAACAAGGAGAAGCTCGCCAAAGGCAATCCCGAGAGTGACATCACGTTCACGACCTCGCACGTCGGATGGCTCTATGCCAACGACGGCCTTTACGAGACGCTCGACCTCAAGAAAGTGCCGAACGCAAGCAATCTGGTACCGCAGGCGAAGATCAGTCCGTATCACATCGGCACCTGGGCCTATGTCTACACCATCGGCTACCGGCCTGACCTGGTCAAAGGCGCAGCGTTCGAGAGTTGGGCGGATCTCTGGAAACCCGACGTCAAAGGCAAGCTCGCCGCGCCGGATTTTGATCCCAGTCACCTCATCGTCGTTTCCGCGATGTTGTCGGGCGGCGATGCAGCCACCTGGCAAAAGGGACAAGCCAAGCTCAGGGAGCTCAAGCCGAACTTCAAGGCGTTCTACACCAACGACGCCAACAGCCAGCAGCTCATCGCCAACGGCGAGACGCCGGTGCAGGTGATCCTGTCGATGAACGCGCACTACATGGCGGGCGAGGGCGTTCCCATCCAGCTCGTCATTCCAAAGGAAGGCGCCGTGCTCGGCATCGACACCGTCGCCATCATGAAAGGATCCAAGAAAGCCGAGCTCGCCTACAAGTTCATCAACGTTGCGCTCGACCCGCAGGTGCAGGCCGAAGTCGCCAAGTTCAAGAAGGGCAGCCCCGTGGTTCTCGACGCGAAGCTCGATCCCGCCATCGCCAAGTTGCCGGGAGTTTTCACCTCGGTCGAGCAGTGGAACAAGCAAGCCATCATCATCGATCACAAGCTGCGCGCGGAGAAGACCGCGGAGTGGCGCAAGTGGTTTGCCGAGAACATCATGAACTGACGGCCTGACGGCGCATCCTGCGCACCGTCCGAGCCGGGCGCGAGGCCATGAATCCCAGGCCATTCTTGCGCCTGTTCACGGCGCCGGCGCTGCTGTGCGCGCTTGCATTCGCGGCCGCGCTGGCGGCGGTGATGCAGTACAGCCTGCGTGCTTACGTTCCCGGCTCGCTCGAGCCGGGAGGGTTCACGCTGGAAAATTTCGCAGCGCTCCTGCGGCCGCTTTATGCGCGGGTATTCCTCGACACGGTGTGGATCTGTTTCCTCACGGCATTGTTCACGCTGATCGTCGGGTATCCGCTCGCCTATGCCCTGGTGCACACCAGAAGCGTTCTGCTCAAATCCATCATCCTGGTGATCGCCGTCACGCCGCTGTTCCTGGGCGAGGTGGTGCGCACCTATTCCTGGATCGTCGTGCTTGGCAACAATGGGTTCATAAACTCGATGCTGCTCAAGTTCGGGCTCATCGAGCAGCCGCTGCAATTCATGTTCACCCAATTCGGGGTCGTCACCGCCCTCGTGCACGTCACCTTGCCGGTGATGGTGATCATGCTGGCGGCCGGTCTCGCGCACATCGACCGCGACTATGAGCGGGCAGCGGCAAGCCTCGGCGCCGACCCGATCCGCGCCTTTCTCACGGTCACGCTTCCGCTCTCC
>DASQXF010000566.1:0-4244 GCA_035639895.1 Xanthobacteraceae bacterium | reverse complement strand
ACGTCGACTTTCGCCCTCAACAACGTGACGCTGCCCTTCGTGCTGGCGCTCGCCGATAAGGGCTACCGCCGGGCGCTCGGCGAAGACGAGCACTTGCGCCGCGGGCTCAACGTCTTCGAAGGGATGGTCACCCATCGCGCTGTCGCCGAAGCGCTGAGGCTTAAATTCACGCCGCCTGAAGCCGCGTTGCGCCTTTGACCGCAATTGCCCCGACATTTTCCCCGCTAGTAGCAGAACCTGCCGGTACAAGCCTCGGCGCAATCAACGCCCGGTGCCCTCGACCGAAGTCAGATCCGCGCGTGGAGCGCGGCCGCGCTCGAACTTCGGCCGACGAACGGGCTGCGATAGGTTTCGCGAAACCACAGCAATGTCACAAAGGTGACTGCAGCCGCGGCCATGATCAGGAACGCCGGCGCGATCTCTTCACCGGTGCGCTCGACCAGCCAGGTCGCAAAGAGCGGGGTCAAGCCGCCGATCACCCCGAAGGTAATGTTGTAGCCGAGCGCGACCGCTGTGCAGCGCACCTGCAACGGCGCAGCCTCCACCATTATGCTGGGCTGTGCACCACCAAAAAGCCCGACGATCATGACGAGGCCGAGCTGTCCAAGCTGAGCCGAAAGGGCCGACGGCTGGTTCAACAGCAGGAACAACGGCACGGCGCCGACCAAGCCGAGAAAGCAGGCGAGAAGCAGAACGGGTTTGCGTCCGATGCGGTCCGTCAAAACGCCGGTCGCGAGCACGACCGGCAACAGCACCACCATGCTGACCGAGTTGATCTCGAGCGCACGCGCGGGTGCCAAGCCGTCGGCGGTCTGCAGCCAACTGACCAGATAGACGAAGCCGACATAGAAGCTGACCGCGTTGAACACGGACAGGCCCGCGAAACCGAGGACGATCCGCCAGTGATCGTGCAGCGTCTCGACGATGGGAGCGCGCTTACGCCGCTCGGCCGGCACCGTCTCCAGTACGTGCCGGCGCAGAAAGTAACCGGCGATGCCCACCACTAGGCCGAGCAGGAACGGAATGCGCCATCCCCAGGCGTCGAGTGCCGCCTCCGACATCGAGGCTGCAAAGCCCGCACCCACGGCTGAGCCGAGCAGGATGCCGCCGGTGGCGCCGCACGCTGCCAGCGCCCCCATGACGCCGCGGCGGCCGTCCGGGGCATGTTCGACGAGGAACACCATCGAGCTCGTATATTCGCCGCCGACCGAAAGCCCCTGGACCATGCGCAGGAGCGTCAGCGCGATCGGGGCTGCAAGGCCGAGCGTCGCATATCCGGGCAGGACGCCCATCAAGAACGTCGGTATCGCCATGGCGGCAACTGAAAAGGTGAGCGCCGCGCGACGCCCGAAACGGTCGCCGATATGCCCGATCAGGGCGCCGCCGACGGGTCGCATCACATAGCCCAGCGCGAACACGCCGAAGGCGGAAAGAAGCTGGGCGACCGCGTCCTCGTGCGGGAAGAAGTGGCGGCCGATAGCAGTGGCGAAATAGCCGTAGATCGCAAAATCATACCACTCGAGCACATTGCCGATCATGCCCGCGGCGATCACCCGGCGTGCCTGCGACGAAACCATCTGCGGCCCCCGATCCGACGATCCTTGAACAAATTAGGCTTTGACCATTGCCTGTAACGATGCCGTGATATGAAAAGGCATGAGCACTCTCAAGTGGTTCATGATTTACGCTCTGCTCGGCTATGGCGCGCTGGTGGCGCTGCTCTATTTCTCACAGCGGGCGATTCAGTATTTTCCCGAGCGCCTTCGCACGGCGCCCGCCGCGGCGGGCCTACCGCAGGCGCAAGAGATCGTGCTGGACACCGCCGACGGCGAGCACGTGATCGCCTGGCACGTGCCGCCGCGCGGCAATAAGCCGGTGGTGCTCTATTTCCACGGCAATGGCGGCTCGCTGCGGATGCGGGTCGGTCGCTTTCGCGATCTCACCGCGGATGGGACCGGCCTCGTGGCGCTAAGCTACCGCGGCTATGCCGGCTCGAGCGGCGCGCCCACCGAAGCCGGTCTCATGCGCGACGCGTTGGCGGCCTATGCGTTCACAACAGCGCGTTATCCGGCCGAGCGCATCGTGCTGTGGGGCGAATCCCTCGGCAGCGGGGTTGCGATTGCGCTCGCGGCGGAAATGCCGGTTGGGTACCTCGTCCTTCAGTCGCCTTTCACTTCGGCGGTCGATGTCGGCATGCAGAGATATTGGTTCGTGCCGGTGCGATTCTTGATGAAGGACCAATTCCGCTCGGACTTGCGCATCGGCAAAGTCACGGCGCCGGTGCTGGTATTGCACGGCGACCGCGACGATATCGTGCCGATCGCAATGGGGGAGCGGCTCTATGGCTTGATCAACACGCCCAAGCGGTTCGTTCGATTCGCGGGCGTCGGGCACAACGACCTCGGCACACAGGCCGTCGAGGCGGCACGGCAGTTCATCGGCGAGCGATGATACGCCGTTCGGATGCTTTTCTGCCATAAAATACTCCATTCCTCCGGTCAGCATGTGGCCTGCCGGTCACACTGGTAAGAATTCGCAGCTTGCTTCGAGTTCAGCGGTGCTTGTTCCCGTGCACGTGACGAGAAGTCGTCCTAGGATCGGTGCGGGGTCGGGGAGATACGAAATGGCTGAGTTCGTATCCAACTACGGCATCTGGGTCGTCGTGGCATTCATCGCGCTCGAAAGCGTGGGGATCCCGTTGCCTGCCGAGGCGGCGTTGATCGCGGCTGCATTTTTCGCCGCGCGAAATCATGGCCTGGATATTTGGTCTTTGATCACGGCCGCGATCGTTGCGGCCATCTTCGGCGAGGTCGCCGGGTTTTGGATCGGCAGGCGATTCGGGCATCGGCTCTTGATGCGGTATGGCACTCGTCTGGGAATGACTGAGGGACGGATCAGAGTCGGGCAATGGCTGTTCGTGCGATACGGCGGCAGGTTCGTTTTCATTGCTCGCTTTCTGCCGTTCTTGCGCAACATGGCGGCCGTGCTTGCCGGAACGAATTCCATGGAGCAGCGGAGTTTCTATTTCGCCAGCGCGACGGCGGCCGCTGCCTGGATCATATGCTACGGCCTTGCCGCCTACTCCTTTGGCGAGGCATTCGCGGATGTGGCGTCCCCGGCGGCGGTTTGTTTGGGCTTGGCAGCGGCGTTGATCGTCCTGACCGTGCCGGCGCTCATTCTGCGCTATGAAAAGAGGTTGTTGGCCGAAGCCGAGCTCCTGCCAAAAACCTCTCTCGGACTCATACCTGCAGATAGCGCTGCGCAACCGTCGCGTCTGCCGTTAATGCCGGCGACGTGCCCGTCCACACCACCTGTCCCTTCTCTATGATCGCATGCCGGTCGGCGAGCTTAACGAGCGCGCCGAGATGCTTGTCGACGATGAGAATGGCCTGGCCCTGCGCCTTCAGGCGGGCGAGGCACTGCCAGATCTGAATCCGCAGCAGCGGCGCCAGTCCTTCGGTCGCCTCGTCGAGGATGAGCAGTTTGGGATTCGTCATCAGCGCGCGACCGATCGCCAGCATCTGCTGCTCGCCGCCGGAAAGCTCGTTGCCCATATGGCGGCGCCGCTCCGCAAGCTGCGGGAAAAAATCGTAGACGCGCTCCAGTGTCCACCGCGAGGCGAAGCGCGATGCGGCCGTAGCAATCAGATTCTCCTCAACGGTTAGGCTAGGAAAGATCTGCCGGCCCTCGGGGACGAGGCCGAGCCCGGCCTGGGCGATGCGGTATGGGGGCAACCCGATCAGCGACAGGCCTTCCAAGTCCGCACTGCCGCCGCAGGCAGGCAGCAGGCCCATGATGGTGCGGATGGTGGTGGTTTTTCCCATGCCATTGCGGCCGAGCAGGGTGACGACTTCCCCCGGTCCGACCCGCAAGCAGATGTCGAACAGCACCTGCGCCGGGCCGTAGGCGGCTTGCAGATGATCGACGGTCAGCATCCTCACTCCATCTCGTCGCCGAGATAGGCCGCAACCACTCGCGGATCGGCGCGTACAGCCGCAGGCATGCCGCTCGCGAGGATGCGCCCGTAGAGCAAGACCGAGATGCGGTCCGCGAGCGCGAATACCGCGGTCATGTCGTGTTCGACCAGCAGCACGGAAAAGCGTCCCTTGAGCCGTCGCAACAGCTCGACGAGGCGGGCGGTTTCCTCGCGTCCGGTGCCGGCCATAGGTTCATCGAGCAGTAGGACCTTGGGCTGCATCGCTAGCGCAATCGCGAGTTCGAGCGCGCGTTTCTCGCCATGCGCG
>DASQXF010000565.1:0-8407 GCA_035639895.1 Xanthobacteraceae bacterium | reverse complement strand
CAATGCGCGATCGCGGACGCATAGCCACTTGGCCACTCAGAGGGAATCACATAGGCCTGTGGCCGCCATGCTGCGGGTCAGACTGAAGGCCGACGGCCGGATCGTCGAGATTCTTCCCGACGGAAGCGAACGCGCGCTGCCGAGCCCGCTTGCCGAGATCGCGCAGCAAATGCGCTCAGGCCGCCCCGCGGGGGGCTTCCTGGCGGCGTCGCGGGCCGCGCGTGCCGCCGCGGCGGATGCCGCCTATGCGCGCGGTGTGCGCGCGCGCACCAAGCTTACCCAGGCGCAGTTCGCCGCGCGCATCGGCGTGCCGATCGAGACGGTGCGGAACTGGGAGCAGGGCAAGCGCTCGCCACGCGGTCCCGCGCGTGCCTTGCTCAAGGTGATCGACGAGGCTCCCGACGTCGCGTTCGCGGTTCTCAGCGCGAAACCGCAGCAGTGACTGCGGCATAGGTCTGCGCGCTGCCGCCGGCCGGATGGGCTACATGACCCGGGAATGCGCCGGGCGAGTGGGCACGGCGAGCCACGAGAGCCCTGCCATGGCAACGAGCGTCGCGAGATAAGCAATGAGCTGCAGCTCGGTTGGGTGATCGCTGTAACCGACCAGCGCGTGCAGCACGCGACCGATAATGCCGTCCTGGGGCAGCCACGGCGAACTGTCCCACAATTGGGTGCCCAGCACGTTGATGACGCCGGCGGCGTCCAGGTACTGCACTGCCTGCGCCGCCATGCCCGCGGCCAGCAATGCGATGAGCACGGCCGTCACGGTGAAAATATGCCGCGCGGGAATGCTGATGAGCCCATAATAGGTCAGTGCCGTAAATGCTGCGCCGGCCGCCAGTCCGAGCATGCCGCCGACGAAAAGCGAAGAGCCGGACGTGCCGCCAACGAGGATACCGTAGAGAAACAGCACGACTTCCGCACCTTCGCGCAGCACGGCAAGTCCAACAACGGCGCAGAGCGCCGTCATCGGCCGTCTTCCCTCAGTCACCGCCACGCCGACCTCGGCTAGCTCGATCGCCATCTCGCGCCCGTGGCGCGCCATCCAGGTGGCGTGCCACATGAGCATCAGCACGGCGGCACCCAGCACGCTCGCATTGAACAGTTCCTGACCCGATCCTTCGAATGCATTGGCGATGGCTTCCGCGAACAGTGCGACAATGCCGGCCCCGAGCGCGCCCGCGACCACGCCGCCGGCAACCCACTGGTCCCGCCCGCTCACGCCGCGCGTCGCAGCCAGCACGATCCCGATGATCAAGCCGGCTTCGATCACTTCGCGGAAGACGATGACGAGCGCGCCAAACATGCCGCTATTCCGCGATCACCACGCCTTTGGCGGTGTCGGCGTGGAACTCGCCGATGAATTCGTAACGGCCGGGCGCAAGCGGCCCGATGCGCACGACGCCTTTCGATTTGCCGGGAATGACCTTCTCGACCTTGAGCGTGCGGCTCTCGAACTCCTCGGGACTTGCATCCTCGTTGTTGATGTAAATCGATATGCGTTTGCCTGCAGGCACGCGGATTTCCTGCGGCTCGAATTTGTGGTCGCGAATGACGACGTTGAATTCCTGGGCGACGGCATGCACGCTCGCCACGCTCAGTGCCGCCAGTGCGATTGCCACTATCGATACGCGCATCCAGTCGCCGTTCGCCAATGCCGTCAGGGGATATGAAAGGCTTCGCAGGCTGTGACGCAAGTGCTGTAGTATTGAATTGTTCTAATGTTTCAGCGGACGGGCGCGCTAAAGTGTGCTGCGGACGCAAATTCGGCCTGCGCGTCGTCAATCCGCCGCACGCGCCGCGCTGGGACGATTGACGCCGGCCGTTCAAGAGATGAGCCCGAGCGCGAGGTAAAGAATGTCGGCCCCCTTCGTCCAAGCGCACGGCGCCCGCATCCCACTCATCGGTCTCGGCACCTGGGAGCTGCGTGGACGCACCTGTGCGCGCATGGTCGAGCAGGCGCTGCGCCTTGGCTACCGTCACATCGACACCGCCGAGCTTTATGACAACGAAGGTGAGGTGGGCGAGGGGCTACGCGCCTCCGGCATACAACGCGAGGCGGTGTTCATCACCACGAAGGTGTGGCCCTCGCATTTTGCCCCGCGCGACCTCGAGCGATCCGCGCAGCAGAGCCTGACGCGATTGCGACTGCCGCACGTCGATCTACTGCTGCTGCATTGGCCCAACCCGCAGATCCCGCTGCGCGATACGCTCGGCGCGCTGTGCAAAGTCAAGCGGGCGGGGCTCGCTCGCCACATCGGAGTATCGAACTTCACGGTCGCGCTCGTCGAGGAGGCGGTGAAGCTTGCGGACGAGCCGCTGGTCTGCAATCAGATCGAGGTGCATCCTTTCATCGATCAGTCGAAGGTGATCGCGGCCTGCCGCCGGCACGGCATGGCGATCGTCGCCTATAGTCCCGTCGCCCGCGGTCGCGTGAGCAGGCACAAGGCGCTCGCGCGCATCGGCAAGTCGCATGGTAAAAGCGCGGCGCAAGTGAGTCTGCGCTTCCTGGTGCAACACGGCATCGTGGTCATTCCGCGCACCAGCCGGCTCGAACGGCTGTCGGAAAATCTCGCGATCTTCGACTTCGAGCTTTCCGAATCCGAGATGGTGGAAATCGCGCGGCTCGCCCGCCGCGACGGACGCATCGTCGATTACGCCTATTCGGGATCGCCGCAATGGGACTGAAAATGACCTTCGCTCGGCGCGCCGCGTGGATGACGACACTTGCAGCGCTATTGCCCCTCGTGCCGAATTCTGTTGCCGCCGAGCCGACGCGGGCGGTTCGCGGATGGCCCGTGGCAGGGGAGGCGATCGCGCTGCCCCGACCGCGGCCGGATGCCGGTGGGGCGGAGCCAGCAAGTGGTGTGGATATCGCCACTGATCGGGTCGCGCTTCCCGAAGGCTTTCGCGAGCTGGCCAAGCGGCCCGGCGAGCCGCAGATCCCCGGTCTGACGATTGTCTATCTGCATCCGCTCGGCTTGCCCGGCGATGCCGTCAAATGGCGAAACATCATCGTGCACCAGACTGAGGGTCCGCCTGGTTCCGCGAAAGGCATGGCGCTCGCACAGGCGAAAAATCCCACCAAGCGTGGCGTCACCATCTGGGTGGAAACCGACGGCACCGTCTATTGGTCGACCGCCGAGAGCGCGATTCCGACCCACGGCGACGGCGCCAATCGCAACGACAACAAATACGTCGACAATTCCAAAACCTATCGCAATGTAGTCAAGACCAATTCGATCGGGGTGGAATTCGTCGGCAATTACCCCGACGTTGCCAAGCCGGCGACGCGCGAGCAGGCGCAAGCCTGGTTGATATTGGTGCGGTTCCTGCAGGAGCGCTACGACATCCCGGTCGAGAACATCTATGCCCATAACTGGATCGACTTTAAGGATCGCCGCTACTGCGAGGGTTGCGAGCTCGCGACGCTGGCGCGCAAACTTGCCTACGATCCGGGCAAGCAGTGAGCGCACGCGAATAGCGACTAGTGCGTAGCGAGTTGGCGAGTTGCTGTTCGCCGCTCGCCATTGGTTATTCCTGGAACAGCTCCATGGACTCCAACAGCGCGCTCGTCCTGTTCTCGGGCGGGCAGGATTCGACGGTCTGCCTGGCGTGGGCGCTCGAGCGTTTCGCTCGCGTCGAGACGCTAGGCTTCGATTACGAGCAGCGCCATCGCGCCGAACTCGAGGCGCGACAGCGCGTGCGGGAGCGCATGCGGGTGCTCGAACCGGCATGGGCGGAGCGGCTCGGGCAGGATCACGTTCTGCATCTCGGCGCACTGGCCGCCATCTCCGACACTGCGCTCACCCGCGAGGTGGCGATCGAAATCAGCGCGAGCGGCCTGCCGACAACCTTCGTTCCCGGCCGCAATCTGGTGTTTCTCGCATTCGCGGGCGCACTTGCCTACCGGCGCGGCGTGAAGCATCTCGTCGCCGGCATGTGCGAGACCGACTTCTCCGGCTATCCCGACTGCCGCGACGACACGGTCAAATGCATGCAGCTCGCGCTCAATCTCGGAATGGAACGCCGCTTTGTGATCCATACCCCGCTGATGTGGATCGACAAAGCCGCGACTTTCGCGTTGGCGCACGAGATCGGGGGAGACGCATTGCTGGACGTGCTGGTCGAAGACACCCACACCTGCTATCTCGGCGACCGCTCGCAACGGCACGACTGGGGCTACGGCTGTGGGACATGCCCGGCTTGCCGGTTGCGCGCCGACGGGTTCGCCAAGTGGATGGCCACACGATGACCGCGATCGAGACAAGGCGCCGGGAGGAGGGGATCCTGTTTGTCGCGCTATTCGCGCTGACCATTCCGGCTGCGAACTGGCTGATCGGGCACGCCGGCACCGTGTGTCAGCCGACGGGGCCTTGCCTCATTCCGGTCGCACCGGGACTGATGGCCCCCTCGGGTGTGATCATGGCCGGCGCCGCGCTCGTGCTGCGCGACCTGGTCCAGCGCCGGCTCGGGACGGCGGCCTCCTCGCTTGCGATCCTCGCCGGTGCCGTGCTTTCGGCGCTGCTGGCGCCGCCCGCACTCGTCATCGCTTCGGCGGCCGCGTTCCTGCTCTCGGAATTCGCCGATCTCGCAGTCTATACCCCACTCGCCCGGCGCGGACTGATCGCCGCGGTCGTAGCGTCGAGCGTCGTGGGTCTCGTCGTGGACTCGATCGTATTTCTGTGGCTCGCTTTCGGCTCGCTCGAATTTCTGCTCGGTCAGATCGTCGGCAAGGCGTGGATGGTGCTGCTGTCGGTCCCGTTCGTGTCTTGGCTGCGCCGCCGCGACGAGCGGTTGGGCATCGCACCGGCTTGAGATTGGCCAAGCGCGTTTGCCAAAGAGGTGTGCCATGAGTGCCGCCCTTTACGAGACGCTGCGGGCGATCACCACCGCAACAATCTCCACTATGCTATTGAAAAAGGGCATCCGGCGGTGCTGGATGAAGGGGCCGCGCCCGCTCGTCCCCGGCGGCGCGCGCCTCGTGGGTCCTGCTTTCACGCTGCGCTTCGTGCCCGTGCGCGAGGATCTCGCTACCCCGGAAAGCTGGGCGAAGCCGGTCTCCACTCGCGCCGCCATCGAAGAAATGCCCGAAGGTTGCGTTGCCGTGGCCGATGCGATGGGTATTACCTCGGCCGGCATCTTCGGCGACATCCTGACCATGCGCATGATGAAGCGCAATGTGGCGGCGTTGGTGACCGACGGTGTCGTGCGCGACAAGGCCGGCGTGCTTGCCTCCAAACTGCCGGTCTGGTGCGCGGGGACTGCGGCGCCGGCCTCGGTCAATGGCCTGACTTTCGTCGGCTGGCAGGAGCCGATCGGCTGCGGCGGCTGCGCGATCTTTCCCGGCGACGTCATCGTCTGCGACGACGACGGGGCGGTGGTGATCCCGCAGGACCTCCTCGCTTTCGTAGCCGAGGAGGGTGCCGAACACGAGCGCATGGAGAGCTTCATCGTCGGCGAAGTCGAGCGTGGGGCGAAACTTCCCGGCCTCTATCCCATGAACGAGGAGACCAAGGCGCGCTACGCCGCTTGGAAGAAGAAGTGATGCCGAATGCCACGCGTCCCGGATGCGGTGCAGCGCGGGACGAAGTGCGCTGCGTCCGGGACACGTTCCCGGGACGGCACTGATGTTCTTCCCACTCTCCAAGATCCTTGGCTTCTTCGCCATCCCGTCCAACCTCGTTATTTGCATCGGGATTCTCGGCCTCTTGCTGCTGCCGACGCGCTTTGCGCGCATCGGGCGGACACTCGCCTTCGCAAGCCTGATCCTGCTCGCGATCCTCGGGCTCTCCCCCCTGGGCAATACCCTGATCATCCCCCTCGAGGACCGTTTCCCGCGCTGGGACGCAACTCGCGGAGCTCCCGACGGCATCATCGTGCTGGGCGGCGCGATTTCGCCCGACGTTTCGGCCGCCCGCGATGAGGTGGCGCTCAACGAGGCGGGCGAACGGCTGACTGTGGCGGCCGAACTGGCGCGGCGTTATCCCGCCGCGCGCATCCTCTTCTCGGGGGGCAGCGGCGCCCTCATCTACGATGAGGGGGCCGAAGCGGCTTTCGCAGTCCGCATCCTCGAGGACCTCGGCGTTCCTCGCGCCCGCCTTGTGTTGGAGGATCGCTCTCGCAACACCGTTGAGAATGCGCGTTTTGCCAAGACGCTTGCCCAGCCTAAGCCCGGCGAGCGCTGGCTGTTGGTGACGTCAGCGCACCATATGCCGCGAGCGGTCGGCGTCTTCCGTAAGGCGGGCTTTCCCGTCGAAGCTTACCCGGTGGATTGGCGCACCCGTGGAGCGAGTGACATGTTGCGTCCGTTTGCAACTTTGGGCGACGGCCTGCGGCGCAGCGACACCGCCGTGCGCGAATGGATCGGACTTGCTGTCTATTGGCTGACGGGGCGCAGTTCAGCGTTCTTTCCGGGACCGACACCCGAAGGTCCTTGAACCGGCCGCGCGATTTACCCGCCCTTCACCGTTCGCAGGCACAATGCACGTGGTCGATTCGGCGTTGTTAGCACGCGTTCGCGACCTCTTTGCTGACCATTAAGTTCGAGTCTTCACGCTTTTGCGAGTCGTGGCGCCAATCTGTGCGCCCGAGTCCCTGGAAAGGAGCATCGATGATGCGCGTCGAGATGCGACCGGCGATCCCCTCGGCCTTGCCGCAGGTCCTGCCCGCGCGTCGTGAGCGCCTGCTGCGGTGGGTTGCCTCCGCTGTGACGGTGCTCGCGGCGACCGTCGCCGTTCTGGGTGCGGCCATGGCGGCGGTGATGTTGGGACTCACCTGACCTCGCGCCGATGTGAAGCGGACCGCTTGCCGGTCGCATCATAGTCGTAGTCCGGCGTCCCCACCCGGAGAGGAAGGGCCACTGCGTCTTGACCGCAAGGTCGCCCTGCGCCCACCATCCCCCGATAACGACGGCGCGGAATTGGCGGATGGGACTCAAGCTCGTCATCGGCAACAAGAATTACTCCTCATGGTCGCTGCGTCCGTGGATTGCCATGAAGGTCGCGGGCATTGCTTTCGAGGAAGAGGTGATCTCGCTCAGTGCGACGGATTTCAAGACGCGCCTGAGCAAAGTCTCGGGCACCGGAAAGGTGCCGGCGCTCGTCGATGGCGACGTGCACGTCTGGGAATCGCTGGCGATCCTCGAATACCTCGCCGAGCAATATCCGCATGCGGGGCTATGGCCCGCTGATCCGGCACCGCGCGCACTTGCGCGCGCGATCGCGGCCGAGATGCATGCGGGCTTTTCTCCGCTGCGCCGGCACTTGCCGATGAACATGTGGCGGCCGGTGAGGCCCCGGCAACTCACTCCCGAGGTCAAAGCCAATGTGCGCCGCGTCGAGGAAATTTGGATCGACTGCCGCGCGCGTTATGGCACCGGGGGCCCCTTTCTGTTCGGCCCCTTCGGCGCCGCAGACGCGATGTACGCGCCGGTCGTCGCCCGCTTCCATACCTACGCCGTGGAGGTCGCTGAGGCGGCTCGCATGTATATGGATGCGGTAATGGCGCTCCCGGCGTGGGCCGAATGGCGCGCGGCGGCACTCGCGGAACCCTGGGTGCTGCCGGAAGACGAGGTGGACTGGCCGCAGGTCGTGCGGGCATGAGCGTTCGTGCCTGCGACATTGCGCCAAAAAAATGCCGAGGAAGTGTATTGATTCCGGCGCGGGGACGAAACAAAAACACGCCCATCCCGTAGCACCCGTCATCCCTGTCGGTGCCGCCGGGGAGGGTCATCTCAACAGCGGGCCTACCTGCCTTACCGCCTGGAGTTGTCATCATGCGATATCGTCTTATCGCTCTATTTTCGGCTGTGCTTTCGGCCGCCTTCTGCACTGCAGCATTGGCGGAAGAGGCCAAGAGCGACGTCAAAGGGCTATTCCTTCTTACCGATTATCCTGCTGTCTCCCTACGGCCGGGGACCACCTCGTCCATCAATCTCAAGCTGCAGAACTACGGGCTTCCCCCGGAGCGGCTGACGCTTGGGGTCGACGGAGTTCCAGCGGGCTGGACGGCAACCCTGATCGGCGGCGGCCAGCCGGTGGCCGCGGCGCTGGCGGCGACCAATTCGAGCGTGCCGCTCGAACTGCGCCTCGACGTCCCCAAGGATGCCCCGATCGGAACCACCAACCTCACGGTGGCCGCGCGCGGCGCGACCAGCAACGCAACGCTTCCCATCGAGGTGAAGCTCGCGACCGATTTGCCCGCCAAGCTCACGCTCAACCCGCAACTTCCCGAGTTGCGCGGCACGTCAAAGTCGAACTTCGAGTTCCAGCTCGCCCTCAAGAACGATAGTCCCAAGAAAGTGCTCGTGAGCCTGTCCGCGCAGGCGCCGCAGAACTTCGACGCCACCTATACCGAGCAATATGGCAGCCAGGAGCTCAATGCGCTTCCGCTCGACCCCGGCCAG